>JBKJYG010000297.1:0-2596 GCA_046715905.1 Hyphomicrobiaceae bacterium
CAACAAGAACGGCTTCACCGTCAATCTGAGTGGCAACTCTCTCGACCATGCAGATGAGCTTGCCGATCTCAGGATCGCACCGGTGACCACGGTCCTGCCGGCAACCACGATGGAGAACACCAAGACCCCGAAGGGGCGCACGGTGGTCATCTGTCCTGCGTTCACGACCTAGGGCGTGACGTGCGCGTCGTGCCTACTCTGTGGCCGGACGCGATCGGTGATCGTTGGGTTTCCGGCTCATGGCGGCGGCAAGCATAAGATCTTCGAGCACGATGACCATGACCCCAACACGATGCGTCAGCATCAGCCCAGCTTCGTTTGGCCACACAAAAGCCTAATTTTGGACGACGAATAGAACTCCCAAAACGCAATACCTTATGGTCCTGGGTCCTAGACCTGGGGAGAGAGCCGCCCGAAAGGGCGGTTTTCAATGAGTCACTTCGACTTGCTAGGCTTCCGATCGCCCTTGTCGCCCTGACCCGGCTTCGAAGCTGGCTTGGCCTTCTGACGAACGTCCTGCGATAGCGATCGGCTTACGTCATCGCTCTCTTTGATGCGACCTGCGTCATCACGTCGGATGTACCGCTTGTCTCCGGGATTGGGCTCGATGAGTTCTCGTTTCTTCGGCATGTGGTGGTCTCCTACCTGTGTCGCCGCCACAAAACACTACACCGATTCTGCGACGATAGCGTCGCCTCTCGCCGAACCGCCAAAGTCGAATTTTGGCATCACGGCTGTTCACAGCCGCCGCGCTTTGCAATCGCTGACGCGACGCCCGACGTGATGACTAGATGTCGAGTCGTGCCATGAGAGCGCCTTCGCGTTAGGTAACCTGCCCCATTTCTCCGGACCAGTTTCAACTTGAGCATCGGACCACCCGGAGCTGGAATTTCCAGCCGCTTTCGTCAGGGCGGGCCGTTAGTCGCTGACGGTACGCTGCGCCTTATCATCGGACTGGTGCGGAAGGTGGCGGAATCCTGGTGACAGCACCGAGCACTCCGCGGCCGCTTCTGCTAGACTTACATCCCGGTGGGGCGGGTGCGAGCGGATTGCATGGCAGGTGATATCGAGATTTGCGCCTGCCGCCGCGACAGCGGGCGAGCGAACACCAGCGGAAAGTTGGGGCTGACACGGTGAGCGCCAGACATGTCATGACCGCGGCCGCGGGATATCTGCTGGTCGCGGCGCTGGAACGGGCGTTGAGCCTCGTGATTATGCCGATTACGACTCGGCTGTTCTCTCATGCCGATTTCGCCCAGTTGATCGCCATCAACAACGTGTCGACATTGCTCAACCTAGTTGTCGGTCTGTTCCTGGTACGGGGATTACCGGCGGTTATGGCCGCCCAGCCGGACGATCGGGCGCGCCGGGATGCGGCCACCACGATCTTTCTGGGAACGGGAGCCCTCGGCGCCGGCGTCCTGGCCGTGATGTGGCCGCTGGCGCCTGCCATCGGCGCCTGGCTCAATCAGCCCGAAGGGTTTGCGGGACTATTCCGTCTGGCGCTCGCGGCCATGTTCGTTGTGCTGATGGGACAGTGCCTGCAGGCCACCGCGCGCAGTCTGGAGCGCCATGCGCTGGCGATCGGCGTGCAAAGCGTCGCACTTGTCGTGCAGGCCGGATGTGTGCTGGCGTTGCTGCTCGTGACCCAGTTTGGCCTTATCTCAATCTTCTGGGCTGGGTTGGGCGCAGGCGTGACCGCGCTAGTCGGCTATCTGCTGCGCTTGGGCGGTTTAATCACAGGAAAGCCTCAAATCTCACATTTGGCCCGGGCGGGGAAGGTGAGCACCCACCTGTTGGCCCTGAAATTCGGCGCACTTGTCATTCTCAATTGTGCCGGACTGATCCTAAACTGGGCCGGCCGGCCAGACGAAGCGGCGGCATTCAGCATTGCCGCAGGGGCAGCAGGCATCGGCACGCTGGCGTGTTTCGCCTTTGACAGCGCTTGGACCCCCCACCTGCTGCGACGCGCCGCCGACCCCGCGTTCGCCGCAACTGCGCGCCGCATGTTCGAGCACTTTTCGGCTGCGTTCCTCCTCGGCGGCGCCTCTGGAGCACTGTTTGCCCACGAGGTGTTCGCGGTCCTGGTAGGTCCGCGTTTTGTTCGCTCATACAAGCTGGTGCCGCCGTTGATCGGCGCCTACGCGCTGTTCGCCTTCGCCAACAATTTTGCGCAGGGCATTCTGCTCGATGCGCGTCCTCAGCGGTTTGCCTGGATCGGCCTTGCGACAGCTGCGGCCTTTCTAGCAATGGCGTTGCCGGCAGTTCTAACCTACGGGGCCTACGGGCTGATCGCTGCGATGGCACTGGCCTTCGCGCTGATGACCGCGCTGGCTCAGATGGCGTCACATGCCACATTGCCGATCAGCTATCCTTGGGCGAAACATGCCGCAATCTGGGCTATTGCGAGCCTTCTTGTGGGTTGGGCCGCGTATCTGCCGCTCGGTTGGGGCACGGTGGCAGTGAAAACGGGCGTGTGGATTGCCCTGCTTGGAGTCTTGCTGGCGAGCAGCATTCGCTTGCCGCTTCCACTGCCTCGGTTGTGGGCACTCGGGAAGCATCGGCACAACGCTTGATCGCAGCAGGCCTGACCGGG
>JBKJYG010000298.1:0-4707 GCA_046715905.1 Hyphomicrobiaceae bacterium
TGGCGTAGTAGGTGCGCGGCGGCACGTAGCCGTCTGGAAACGTCACCGTGTCGGCGAGCTTGGTCGCATGCAGTCCGGCGGAAATCACGACGCGTCGCGCGGTGATCGTGCCTCCGGCCTCCCCGGCTGTCTGAAGCTCGAACAGGCGGGACGGCTGGCGCGTGAGCCGCAGGACGGCCGTGTTGAGCACCACCTGCCCGCCGCTGGCTTCCAGGTGACCTTCCAGCGCCAGCATAAATCCGTGACTGTCGATGACACCCGTCGAGGGGGACAGCAGCGCCGCGGCACAGGCCAGCTCCGGCTCGAGGCGGCGGGCTTCCGATGCCGTCAGGGGCACCAGGTCTGTGACGCCGGTCCTGGCCGCCGTTTCCTGGATCGCCTTCAGCTTGGGAAGCTGGGATTCGCTGGTGGCCACGAGCAACTTGGTGATCGGCTTGTGCGCGACGCCGTTCTCGCGGCAAAAATCGTAGAGCATCACCTTACCCCTGACGCACAGCGTGGCGCGCAGCGACCCGGGCGGATAATAGATGCCCGCATGGATCACTTCGCTGTTGCGCGATGAGGTCTCCGATCCGATCAGATCGTGCTGCTCCAGCACCATGACCTCCTGTCCGCGCTGTGCGAGGGCGCGGCCGACAGCGAGGCCGATGACGCCGGCTCCAATCACGATGGTCTCAATGTCGGGTGTCATGGCGGACGGTTCCCTGCCGCGCGTGACTGAGATGCGGGCCGCGTCTGATGGCACGATCGGAGGCCGTTTTCCAGCGCTCACCCCGAGGGCCGATCGCTGATGGGCCGCCCCGGCGCAACGGAGCAGCGGCTCGACCCTTAGCAAACAGCTGTTGATAGCGTCAGCTGGGGCTTGCCTAGAACGAAAAGAGAACATATGATCCATTACAGCGTTCTACAAGTCCGATTCGCGGGGTGCCATGGCTTTCACATTCGTGCATACGGGCGATTGGCATGTCGGGCTCCCCTACGGCTCCATTGCCGCCCAAGATCCGGAAAAGGCGGCCAGCCTGCGGCAGGCGCGGCTTGATTGCGTGGACAGGGTCGCCGAGGTGGCGCGGCAAGTGGGAGCCCGGCACGTGTTTGTGGCCGGCGACAGCTTCGATAGCGAAACCCTGCCTGATCGAAGCTTGAGGCCGGTGCTGGCCCGGCTCTCCGCCCATGCGGATCTGATCTGGCATTTGCTGCCGGGCAATCACGACCCGGTGCGGCCGGGCGGCGTATGGGATCGGATCCAGGCTTTCGGCAGGCCCGGCAACGTGCGCCTGCATCTTGTGCCGGAGCCGGTCATGATCGAGCCCGGCGTTGTGTTGCTGCCAGCGCCCCTGTCGGCCAGAGCCATGAGCACGGACCCGACGGCGTGGATGGATCATGCTGAAAGCCCGCCGGGTGTCCTCCGCCTCGGACTGGCGCACGGGGCGGTGCAGAATTTCGGCGGCAGCAGCCGCGCCGCGATCCCGATTGATCCAGGCCGGGTCCGGTCCGCGGATCTCGACTACCTGGCCCTGGGCGATTGGCACGGGGCCAAGCAGATCGCACCGCGCGCCTGGTACGCGGGCACGCCCGAGCCGGACAGTTTTCTGAATAATCAACCCGGGCACGTCCTTGTCGTCAGGATCGAGGATCGAGGGGAGCCGCCGGAGGTCAAGCTCGTTGAGACCGCGCGCTTTCGATGGCTCGATCGCCGGCTCAGGATCGACCGACTGGCGGATCTTGAGCCATTGGAGAAGGAAATCACCCGACTGGGCGCCACGGCCGGCCGCCATCTTCTCGGCTGTGTTCTGGAGGGTGAGCTGACGGCCTCTGAAGAAGCGGCGCTGGATGACCGGCTGGGGCGCCTGCAGGATGCCTGCTTTTTCATGCAGACCAATCGCGACCGGCTGCGCGTCGTGACACGGCAAGGCGACCTCGAAGCGTTGGGCTGCGGCGCCTTGCGCGGCGTGGCGCAGCAGCTCCACGATCAGGTGGCCGGCGCCGACGCGGCGATGGGGCTGGCCGCACAGCGTGCCCTGGCCATCCTGTTCGCCCAGGCGCGGGCGCTCGGCGCACTGGAGGATCGATGAAAATTCACGCGTTGCGCGTTGCCGAATGCGGGCGCTTCTCCGATCCGATCGCCATCGAGGGGCTGTCGGGTCGATTGGATATCCTGGCTGGACCCAATGAACTGGGCAAGTCGACCTTGCTCAAGGCCCTGAGCACCGTGCTGCTCGTGAAGCACGACTCGAAGATGAAGGACGTCATGGAGATGCGCCCTTACAAGGGCGGCGCGCCCATGATCGAGATTGATTTTGCAATCGGTGGCCGAAGGTTGCGGCTGCGCAAACGCTTCATCGAGCAGAAGCTGGCCTCCCTGATCGATCTCGATCGGGGCGATATCAGGCGCGGCGCCGACGCCGAGGAGGCGTTGCAGCAGTTGCTTGGGGGGCCGGATGGTTTGACGCGGTTCCCGCTGCTGTGGGTCAAGCAGGGGACGCTGATACCTCTGGAAGCGCTGAAGCCGGACAAGGATCTCGCGCGTGCGCAGGGCGTGCTGCGGTCGATGCTGGCGCGTGACGTGGACGCGATGACCGGCGGCGAGACCGTGCGGCGCATGCGCGAAGACGTCCGAAAGCAGCTTGGCGAGCTGATCACGCCGGTCAACGCAAAACCGCGCGAGCGGTATCTTGACGCCGCCAACGCCTTCGAGCGGGCGAGCCAGGACGCCCGGCGCGCGCACGAGCTGCTGGTCTCTGCTCGGGACCGTTGTGTTCGCCTCGGACGCTTGCGGGATGATGAGCGCGCGCTTGGTGCGCCTGAAGCCGTAGTTCGCCGGGCCGAAGCCGTGGCCGTCCTGCAACGCCGGTCCGACGATGCCGAGGAGGCGCATCGCCATCTGGAAAAGTTCAGGTCTGCCGCCCGCGAAGCCGAGTTGCGCCGCGCGAGCGCGGTCAAAGACTACGACGAGTTCCAGGATCGCCTCACGGCCTTAAATGATCTGCTGGCAGCCGAGCCGGCCAGCCTTGCCGAGTTGGCCCATCTGGAAGCGCACAGGATCGCCGTCGCCGAAGAGACACTGCGGCTCGACGCTGCCCTGACCCGCGAACGAGACGCGCTGGCCAGCATTCAACTCGAGCTGCAAGCGGCGGCTGATGCGGAGCGACGGCGGCTTGCGTGCAACCGCGCCTGCGACGCCGAGGAGCGGTTGAGAGGCGCGCGGGCGCTTGCTGCGCGCCGGGAGGCGATCGAAGCCGAACTGAGTCAGGCTCGCGAGCCGGCCGATGTCCTGCAGAAACGCCTTGACGATACGCAAGCCGATATTCGTGCCTTGACGGCCACACTCGAAGCCTCGGCGGCTCGGATCAAAATTCGTTACGCGGCAGGCGCTTCGGCTCGCATTTGGCTAGGAGGCCGCCCGCTCGCCGACGGCGAGAGCGTGCGCCTCCTCGATGCTGCCGTGCTCTCCATCGAGGGCGTAGGCGATATCGACGTTGCCCCGGCGCCCTTGCAGTCCCGAGAGAAGACGCGACGCGGGTTGGCCGAGGCTAAAGCGCGGCTTGGGTCTCTTTGCGAGGACGCGGGCGTCACGGACGCTGCGTCCCTCAGCCTCCGTCTTGATCAGCAGCGCAGCCGCGAGGACGAACTGGGCCGAGTGTGCGAGCGGCTTGCCGTTATGGCGCCGCACGGGCTCGACGCGCTGGCCGGCGAGGCGGCTGCCGCGATCTCGGCGGTTGGCGAAGCAGCCGTTGTAGCGGCGACGCGCTCTCGCGAGGGGATAGAGGCGGATCTGCTCGCTCAAAAAGATCGCATAAGCCGACGTGAGGCAGAGGCGCGCGCGGCCGCGCGAGAACTCGAAACGGTCGTTGAGAGAGCCGTTGAAATGCGCTCCCGGATCGAGGCTCATGGGCTGACCAAGGCCGCGCTGGAAGCCGACCTGCCGCCATCTTCTGCGCGGCAAACGCGGTTCGACGAGTTCGCGGCAGTCGTCGAGGCCGCGCGCCGGGACTTGAACGATGCCGTGCGCAATTGCACGGCTTGGCAGGAGAAAGCCGTGCGTCCCTCCGATCTGGCGGAGTTCAAGGCCGAGCTGGCGGAGGCGCAAGCGGCCTCTCGCCGGGCCGATTTGCAACTCGCGGAATTGCGTACCGAAGCTGCACGCGTCGACGGCGAGCTCACGCAGCTTCGTTCCGAGGACATCGAACTCCGGCACGCCGAACTGACCGCCGCTGCCGAGGCGGCGCGGGTGGCCCTCGATCGCATCAAGCTCGAGGTGTCGGCTTTGACGTTGCTCGAAGCCGAGCTGGCCCGAAACGAGGATTCGCGCCGCAACGATTATCTGATGCCGGTCGGCCGCCGCTTGACGCCCTATCTGCAGATCGTCTTTCCCCAGGCTCGCGTAACCTTCGATGACAGCATGCAGGCGACACGGCTCGATCGGCCCGGTAACGGCAACGAGAGTATCGACTGCTTGAGCTGCGGCACGCGCGAGCAGCTTTCAATCCTGTCGCGCCTGGCCTTCGCGCACCTGCTGGCCGATCAGGGGCAGACCGTGCCGCTGATCCTCGATGACGCCCTCGTTCACGCCGACGATGGTCGCATCCAAGCCATGTTCGCAGCCCTCAAGGCGGCATCTGATCGGCATCAAGTGCTTGTTCTGACCTGCCGCTCGGCGGCTTTCTCCGGCATCGGCGGCGTGGATGCGGCTGTGCAGCCCTGGCGGCC
>JBKJYG010000299.1:0-6839 GCA_046715905.1 Hyphomicrobiaceae bacterium
GTCTGGGCACGCCCCTGATCGAGGCCCTGGCCGCCACCTTAGAGGGCTTGTCGGACGATGCTGATCTGCGCGCGGAGGTGCTCACGGGCGCGGGCCAGCGGGCGATAATCGGCGGCGCTGACCTGAATGAGCTTGGTCTGCTCACGTCGGATCAGGCGCGGGTCTTCATCTCGGGGCTGCATCGCGCCTGCAGGGCGATCCGAGCCTGTCCGGTGCCCGTGATCGCTCGCGTCAATGGCTTCTGCCTGGGCGCGGGGCTCGAGGTAGCTGCCAGCGCCGACATGCGTGTGGGATCAGACAACGCGCGCTTCGGCATGCCCGAGGTGGTGATGGGACTGCCGTCGGTGATCGAAGCGGCGCTGCTGCCCGGACTGATCGGCTGGGGGAAAACGCGAGAAATGCTGCTGACCGGGGCGACCTACTCGACGGAGGAGGCGCTGGCGATGGGGTTCCTGCAAAAGGCCGTGCCGATGGCGGGGCTCGACGACGCGGTCGAGCACTGGCTCTTGTTGTTGTCTCGCACCACGCCCCAGGCCGTTCGTAACCAGAAGCGGCTGTTGAACCGCTGGGAGCGGGTCTCGGTCGAGGAGGGCATTCTGGCGGGCATCGACGCCTTGGCCGAGGCCTACAGAACCGGCGAGCCGCAAGCCGCAATCGCTGCATTTTTCGCAGCCAAGGCCAAGCGCAACAAGACCTGACCTGTCAGCGCGTTTATTGGCAGAACGCGCGACCCTTCCGAACCTTCAGGTCGAAATGGAAGTGGTTGCGATGCGCATCGTTCGCCTCCGGCCCGAGCACCGTGCGGAAGTTTCCGCAGGCGTCGGCATGAATGCGCCGCAGGAATCGGCCTTCGGGCGTCATGGTGTCCTTGGGGCTCAAAGCCAGCGGCTTGGCCGCCTGCGGCCCGCTGAGGTGACGGCGGCCCGCGTCGGCCACAAAATTCTGACCCTCCAGCTTGCCGATCTTCGGCTCGGGATGGATCGCCTCGGCGTCCTTAGTCCCTTCCGGCGCTGTCGTGTTATCGCGGGCAACGGTGCCCCACCCATCGAGCACATTGATCGTCCGCCCGTCGGCCAGGACGAACCCGAGAACATCCACCGCATTGCCGAAGGCGTGCTCGCTCATTGGGCCTGCCGTTTGATTATTGCGATTGCGGCAGACGTAGGACTGCGTGCCGATGAGCTTGACCACGGGCGAGGACAGAAGTTCGCGCGCGAGCGGCTGAACACCATGCTCGATCCAGGTGTGCAGCGCCACGGCGACGTTGCAGCTCATCATGGCGGGCGGCTTGAGCTCAACTCCCGAGGCGCCGAGCCGCTTCAGCAAGATCGGTGCAGGCGTGCCGCACTGTCCGCTTTTGACCGGAGACTGTGGCTCGACTTCGGCGACGATGGACGCCAACAGCCGCACACACGCGCGCAACGCCGCCGTGATCTCAGCCTCACTCCAGGTCTGTGGCTGCTCAGGCGGGGCGCTCGCCGCATCGGCGGGAGCGTCTCCAGGCTTCATCGCGGGAGCGGGCGGCACCTTCTCGGAAGCGGGCGGCTGGGCCGCGGCAGGCGCTGGTTCCACGGCGGGCGCAGGTGTCTCGGGGACAGCTTGGCCGGTCGCACGATTGGGCCGCGAACGCTCCTTGGCGGCTGCCAATTCGATCGGGTTGGGGTCGACGCTCGTGGACGGGGGAGCGGGCGGGAGAGCAGCATCGCTTGACGCGCCCGTCGAGCCGCCTTGTGGCATGACCGCGCCAGGCTGATCACTCTCAGGCTCAAGCGCTGCGACACGCGCGGGCCCGATGTCGCTCACGCGCACCCGGATCGGCGCAATGTCGAGACGGTCGGCTGCCCGCAACGAGGAATTGACACGGGCCAGCGAAGGGCCGCCCAGGATCCACCCCGCAAGCACCGGGCCGGACAGGGCCAGGACCGATAGGATGGTCGATAAACGCGTGACGCGCCGGGTGATGCCCGATCGCCCGATCCGCACCTTGGTCCATGCGGCGGCCTTGGAGCTGACGGGCGGCGCAGGGTCAGTGCGCGTCACCACTGGGTTTGCCGTTGCGCCACTCACATCGGCTGAGGCTTGCATGACAGACCTCCTAGGAACGGACGCAGATCAAGGACGCAATGCGCAAAGCGCGAAACGCCGCGCACGTTTAACCCTATCTGCGGCCGAAATAGCAAATGCCCGGAACCGCGGGGTCCCGGGCAGATTGCGCGAGCAACCTTCGCTCGAATCAGTAAAAATTCCGTCTTTGGCCCTAATCCAAGTTTCAGCGCGACGGAGCTGGCGTCGCCGGATTTGGCATTGGCATAGCCGGAGCTGGCGTTGACGGAGCGGTGGTGGTTGCCGAACCGGGCGTTGCCCGGGGCGCGGTTGATGGCGGGGTGACCGTGCTGCGGCTTTCGGCAGCTTGATCCTGTTTGGTCTTGAATGCCGGGGCTGCCGTCAGATCGTCCTTGGTTGAACTGAGAACGAGCCGCATGGTGCCATCGACCTCGGAAAGTTTCACTTTGTCCATTTTTACAGCGACCCACTTCTCGCCAATGCCGAGAAAGCCGCCCACGCCGATGACGATGCCTTCGATGCCCGTGCCGTCGCGCTTCAGGATGATGTCGCTAACTTTGCCGATGTTGACATTGTCGGGAGAATAAACATTCGCGCGCATCAATTCTGAGCCAAGCACCGTATTCTGGTCCTGCGTGGTGATTTGACCTTCAATCGGCTTAGGCGGAGGTACGTTTGCGGCGGGTGTGGTCACCGAAGGTGCGGTTGGCGTGGCAGGAGCCGTCGAGGGGGTGGTGGTTTGAGCCATTGCGGAGCCGGCGGTGAAGAAAAGGGCAATGACTGTCATGCTGGCGGATGCGCGCATGATGATGATCCTCCTGATAGGTCCAGGAGACTGAGTAAGGTTCAGCTCTGGACGCGATTAGATGAATGGTAACTCTGTTGCAAGGTGTACAGTTCCGAATTTGACCCAAGCCTAATCTTAAAATGAATCGTGATGCGGACGGGCCCGGCGGGAACGGTCTTTGCCTAGGCACAGGGCCAACCGCTATGTCGTCGAAGATTGCCTTCGTGTGCTATGAGGGGTTGCCAAAAACGCTGCCGCTGCGGAACCATCCACAGGACGATGATGCAATGAGATCGGGACCAACCATCAAGGGCGATACGGGCGAGTGGGAGGTGATCGTGGGGTTGGAGGTGCACGCCCAGATCAACTCCCGCGCCAAGCTCTTTTCAGGTGCCTCGACGGTGTTCGGCGCTGAACCGAACTCTCATGTCTCGCTGGTCGATGCGGCGATGCCGGGCATGCTCCCGGTGATCAACAAGGAATGCGTAGCCCAGGCCGTGCGCACGGGGCTGGGCCTCAATGCGAAAATCAACTTGCGCAGCGTGTTCGACCGCAAAAACTACTTCTATCCGGATCTGCCGCAAGGTTATCAAATCAGCCAATACAAGCAGCCGATCGTGGGCGAGGGCGAGATCGAGATCGACGTCGATGGTCAGGTCCTTTCGATCGGCATCGAACGGCTGCATCTGGAACAGGACGCGGGCAAGTCGATCCATGATCAGTCGCCGGACTATTCGTATGTCGATCTCAATCGCAGCGGCGTGGGGCTGATGGAAATCGTCTCTCGCCCCGATATGCGTTCGGCCAAGGAGGCTCAAGCCTATGTGACGAAGCTCAGGACGATCCTGCGCTATCTGGGGACCTGCGACGGCGACATGGAGAAGGGCAATCTGCGCGCCGATGTCAACGTGTCCGTGCGCAAGCCCGGCGCTCCGCTCGGCACGCGGTGCGAAATCAAGAATGTCAACTCGATCCGCTTCATCGGTCAGGCGATCGAGGTCGAGGCGCGCCGCCAGATCGCCATCATCGAGGACGGCGGCACGATCCAGCAGGAAACACGGCTGTTTGATCCCGGGCGGGGCGAGACCCGTTCGATGCGATCGAAAGAGGAGGCGCACGACTACCGCTACTTCCCCGATCCTGATCTGCTGCCGCTCGAGTTCGACCAGGCCTACATTGATAGCCTCAGATCCGGATTGCCCGAGCTTCCCGACCCCAAGCGGCAGCGCTTCATGCGCGCATTCGGGCTCGCCGCTTACGACGCCAGCGTCCTCGTCGCGGAAAAGGAGCGCGCCGACTATTTCGAGGAGCACGTGGCCTTGGCCCAGGGCCGGGCTGAGCCCAAGGCGCTCGCGAATTGGATCATCAACGAGGTTCTGGGCCGCTTGAACAAGGAGGGACTGAGGCTCGAGACGAGCAAGGTGACGCCCCAGGCCAACGTGGCGATCGTGAGCATGATCGCCGATGGCACCATCTCCGGCAAGATCGCCAAGGACGTGTTCGAGATCGCGTGGACGCAGGGCGGGGATCCTGTCGCGATCGTCGAGACGCGCGGACTGCGGCAGGTCACCGACACGGGTGCCATCGCGAAGGCGGTCGAAGAGGTGATCGCGAACAATCCCGACAAGGTGGCGGCTGTTCAGGCCAAGCCGTCGATGCTCGGCTGGTTCGTCGGACAGGTCATGAAAAATTCAGGCGGCAAGGCCAACCCGCAGGCCGTGAGCGACCTGCTGAAGCGGAAACTCGGACTCTAGGCGAACCGCTGCCGCCGCCGGCCGTCACGACGTGACGATCTTATATTGAGGCCGGCCGCCCGATCACGCGCTGATCGTGCAGGCGGCCGATCTCGCGCTCGGACAGGCCCAGGATGCCCGACAGGATCTCGTCGGTGTGCTGGCCAAGGCGGGGCGCCGGCTGCGGCGGCAGGCGCTCTGACTGCGACAGCTCCAGGGGCGAGGCCGCTGACCAAAGGCTGCCGATGCCGGGCTGCTCTACGGATTGGAACATCGGATTGCTTGTCACCGCGGGGTCGGACAGAAGCTCGCGCGGCGTCCGGTAGGGGCTCCAGAGCACACCCGCGCGATTGAGCGCTGGCTTTAGCTCAGCCAGCGTGCGGGCAGCCATCCACGGTTCGAGCAGCGCCGCAATCTCGGCTCGAGCCCGCCAGCGGTGCTCTTCGTTTTCAAGATCCAGTCCGAGCCGGGCTTCCAGCGCCGTGAACGCTGCGGCCAGGCCATCGAGCGTACGGATGGCCCGCGCCTGCCGCGGCGTGAACACACAGACCATGACATAGCGTCCGTCCCGGGTGCGGAAATCACGCCCGAAGGTGCCGAAGATGTGATTGCCAAGGCGTTCCCGGTCGCAGCCGTTGATCTGCGCCTCGCCCAGCAGCCCCATGGCCGACACGGCGGCGAGGGCGACGTTCTGCAGCGGCAGGCGGATCAGCTGGCCTCGCCCCGTGCGGCTGCGGAAGCGCTCTGCCGCGAGGAGACTCATGGCGGCTGCATAACCGGTGGCGATATCCCAGGCCGGCAGCACCTGATTGATCGGCCCTTGGTGGCCGCTGGGTCCCGTCATGAAAGGAAAACCGGTGAGGGCGTTGACGGTGTAGTCGACCTGCGCGCTGCCGTCGGCCGCTCCGACAATATTGAGGGCGATGAGGTCGGCGCGCCGGCTCCTCAGCGTCTCGTAGTCGAGCCAGCCGCGCGCGGGCAGGTTGGTGGAGAAAATTCCGGCATCGGGGCCCGGCGCGGTGATGAGGTCGGTCAAGAGTTCGCGCCCGCGCGGGGATCGCAAATCGACGGCAATCGACCGCTTGCCCTTGTTGAGCCCGGCCCAGTAGAGGCTCGCGCCATCCCGCGTCACCGGCCAGCGCCGGATGTCGAGGCCACCGTTGAGATCGTCGAAACGGATCACGTCGGCGCCGAGCTGAGCCAGCGTCATGCCGCCGAGGGGAGCGGCGATGAAGGCTGAGCCTTCGACAATCCGTAAGCCTTCGAGCAAGCGCGTCATGATCCGGTCCAAGGCCGTCGTGGACGCCGCGCGCCTATATGCAACGATCGCGGAGCACCTATATGCATCGGGCGAGTTTGCCCCACCCGGGCCGGCTCGGCAACGCCGCGTTCGCACGACGCGAGATTGCGGCCGGCATCAAAAAACCACAACGCGCGAGTGCTTTGCAACCTATGACCCGCACGCTGACCCTGGCCTTTCTGATTTTATTCGTTACGCCGCTGCTCACGCACGCGGTGTGGTGGCAAATGCAAGGCCATCCTCGCTCCTGGTCCGACGCAAGCTGGACCTCGGCTGGCATCCTGCCGCCCGCCCGCGAGGTAAGAGGGCCGGTCGTGCATGTTTTGGCTGGCCGTACCGGGCGGTGGAAGGGCATCTTTGCCCACCACACCTGGGTCGTCGTCAAAGGCGCAGGCGACAACAGCTACACGCGGTATGATGTGGTGGGCTGGGGCAGTCCTGTGCGGCGCAATGGCTGGGATGCCGACGGGCGCTGGTATGGCGGTGTGCCTCAGGTTCTCCTCACGCTCGAAGGCGCGGCCGCCGCCCGTGCACTGCCGCATATCGCCGAGGCGATCAAGACCTACCCTTACCTGGGTCTTGGCACCTACAAGGTCTGGCCGGGACCGAATTCGAATACCTTCATCGCCCACATCGCCAGGCACGTGCCCGAACTGGCGCCGGCCCTGCTGCCGACCGCAATCGGCAAAGACTTCGTCGGCTGGCCGCTTTATGCCGGTGCCACGCCGAGCCACACCGGCGTGCAGTTGTCCGTTGGCGGGCTTGCCGGGTTCAGCATTGGCTGGGTGGAAGGGCTCGAGATCGATCTGTTCGGACTGGTGGCCGGGCTCGATGTGCGCCGGCCAGCGCTTAAGCTGCCAGGTTGGGGCAGGATCGGGTTGAGTGTCGCGCCGGCCTACGCCGCTCCTCCGATCGCCCGCACACCTTTGCGCCACTCACCGTCTGCTGCGGCCAC
>JBKJYG010000300.1:0-7277 GCA_046715905.1 Hyphomicrobiaceae bacterium
CGCAGGAAGATTGTCATAACGTCGTCGAGGGGGGAGCCAAATTCCGCATCCGGGCGCGTTTTCAGCACGTCATCGAGGTCACGATTGAGGGATTGGGTGTTTTGCTCGGCCATGCGATGCATGAACAGGATGCACGCAAGTACGAACCCGGCCGAAATGGCGACGTTGAGATCGACCAGCACGGTGAGCCCCAAGGTGGTTCCCAGCACCAGGCGGTCGTCGGTCGGCGCACGCATGAAGAAGTGCGAAATTTCCCGCCAATCGATCAATCGCCAGGCCACACTGATCAGGACCGCAGCCAATGAGGGCAAGGCCAGATAGGCCGCCAAGGGCGCCAGAAACAACATGAACAACAGCACGAAAACGGCATGCAGGATGCCCGCGATCGGCGTTTTGCCACCGGCCGAGATGTTGGTGCCCGTCCGCGCGATCACACCGGAGGCGGGCAAGCCCCCGAACAGTGGTGACGCAAGATTGGCCACCCCCTGAGCCACGACCTCGACGTTGGAGCGGTGACGCCCTCCGGTTTTGGCATCGGCCGCGACGGCTGAAAGGAGGGACTCGACGCCAACCAGAAACGCGATTGTCAGCGCCGCCGGGAACACCTGCAGAATTTGCGTGAGGGACAGGTTCGGCAACATCGGAGCCGGCAGCGCTACGGGAATACCGCCGAACCGCGTGCCGATGGTCTCGACTGGGAGCGTCAACGCCCACGACACTCCCGAGCCCACCGCGACCCCGAGAAGGATACCGGGCCACGTCGGGCGAACCTTCTTCACAGCCCAGATCGAAGCCAGGGTGAGCAGTCCAACGGTCAGGGCTTGCGCGCTGACCGTGTGCCGCAGCTCCCAAAGGCGCGGCAGCTTGTGGAGAACGTCACCGGGGACCTCTGCCGCCAGCCCGGAAAAATCCCTCAACTGGCTGATCGCAATCACAACTCCGATGCCGCTTGTGAAACCTAAGATGACCGGGCCGGGCACGTATTTGACGTATGAGCCCAGCTGCAGCAGCCCGGCGCCAACGAGCATTACTCCGGCGATGAAGGTTGCGGTCAGAAGGCCCGGCAGCCCGTGCTCCGCAATGACCGCCGCGACGATGACAATGAAGGCTGCGGCCGGTCCGCCCACCTGGTAGCGGCTCCCGCCGAGTGCGGAAATGAAAAACCCAGCCACCACCGTCGTGACGAGACCTCGGTCCGGCGTCACACCCGCACCGATCGCAATGGCCATGGAGAGCGGCAGCGCCAGGATGGCCACGCTCAAGCCCGCCAGCGCATCGCGTCCGAACAGGCTCCAAGAATACCCTTCGCGAAGTGCAATGACGAGCTTCGGCACGAACTGAGCGGCGTAGCCGGTTGGCGGTCGAGCCCGTGCCGAGACGCGAGCGTCGGTGCCCGCCACGTCCAACTCCTGCGTTGGTTGCACCATCCGATGCGTGACCTTCTGCCTGGGCGTTGTTGCGTGACCCGTCGACCGCGAGCCGGCCGCCCGCTTCCGTGACACGCTATTTATGCGCCGATGCTCAAGCAAGCTGTTGCGCCGGCGAGAATTGGAATTACTCTAAAACGCAGAGGCGACATGCAGGGAATATGATTTGAGAACCTTCAGCGAGTTGACCGAACGAGAGATTCTGGCCTTGGCCATCGGCCTCGAAGAAGAGCACGGCCGCATTTACGCCGACTATGCCGACGGGCTCAAGGATACGTATCCAGCGTCGGCCAAAATATTTACTGACATGGCGCTCGAGGAAAACGAGCACCGGCGTTGGCTGATCGATCTCTATCGATCCAAGTTCGGCGAGCACATTCCACTGCTGCGCGGCCAGGACGTCAAAGGTTTCGTCCACCATGAGCCGATCTGGATGGTTCGCCCGCTGGGCCTCGACAAGGTCCGCAAGCAAGCCGAGGCCATCGAGTACGAGACGCGGCGTTTCTACGAGCGCGCGATGCCGCGTGTTTCCGATGCCAGCGTGCGTAAGTTGCTGGGCGACCTTGCGGCAGCCGAACGGGACCACATTTCGCTCGCTCGGCAGCTCGGGGATGTTCACCTGACGCCCGGCGCCAAGTCCGACGAGGAACAGGCACGGCAGCGCGTCTTCGTCCTGCAGGTTGTCCAGCCGGGCTTGGTTGGGCTCATGGACGGTTCGGTCTCGACGCTCGCCCCCCTCTTCGCTGCGGCGTTCGCCACTCACGATTCCTGGAAAGCATTTCTCGTGGGGATGGCGGCCTCCGTCGGGGCGGGCATCTCGATGGGGTTTGCCGAAGCGCTCTCCGATGATGGCGCCCTGACCGGGCGCGGCCATCCCTGGTTGCGCGGCGGCATTACTGGCTTCATGACCACGCTCGGCGGCATTGGACACACGCTGCCTTATCTCATCGCCGACTTCACCACGGCAACCGCTGTCTCCATCATCATTGTCCTGATCGAGCTTTGGGCCATTGCCTGGATCCGTGCGCGCTACATGGACACGCGCTTCTTGCGGGCAGCCTTCGAGGTCGTGCTCGGCGGTCTCATCGTGTTCGCCGCGGGAATCCTCATCGGTAACGCCTGAGCAGGTCCGGCTGCCGTCTCTCACAGGCGAACGCCAGCGTGATCATTCGAAGGCCAAGAGCCCGCGCTGCTTGAGCTCTTCGCAGACCGTCTCCACCAGTATTGCGGCGCTGTGTGTCCCGGCCGTCAGATGAATGTCAGGCTCGAGGGGCGGCTCGTAGGGGCTGTCGATACCCGTGAAATTTTTCAGTTGCCCCGCCCGCGCCTTCCGGTAGAGGCCCTTGGCATCGCGCTGTTCGCAGACGGCAAGCGGCGTATCGACGAAAATGTCCAGGAAGGCGCCCTGCCGAAACATCTCGCGGGCCATCTGCCGTTCGGCACGAAACGGCGAAATGAAGGACACCATGACGATCAATCCAGCGTCCACGAACAGCCGCGCAACCTCGGCGATCCGGCGGATATTCTCAACCCGGTCGGCTTCGGTGAACCCCAGGTCCCGATTGAGGCCATGCCGAACATTGTCGCCATCGAGCGTGTAGGTGTGTCGGCCCAGCGCATGCAGCCGCTTCTCGAGGAGGCTGGCGATGGTCGATTTTCCGCTGCCCGATAAGCCCGTGAACCAGAGGCAGATCGGCTGCTGGCCCTTGATCGCCGCCCGGGCGTCCCTATCGACGGCCAGCGATTGCCAATGGATGTTGGTGGCCCGGCGCAGCGTATGCGCAATCGTGCCCGAACCGACGTCCTCACCGCTCGCGAGGTCATGCAGCTGGAACTGACCAAGGGTCTTGCATTCGGCATGGCTGGTGAAGATGATGGGCGCTGAAAATGCCAAGTTGCAAAGGCCTGTCTCACCTTTTTCGAGGCGGCGGGCGGCCAGTGGCGTCGAAGCGGGCGCGTCGATCCTATGCTTGAGCGCCGTAACGCGGGCCTGAACGGATTGCGGGCCAAGCCGAAGTTCATACGACCGATGCGGGAGCAACGGCGCCGGCGCCGTCCAGAGAATCTCTGCTGCGATCTGATCGGCAATCTCCGGCCGTGCTGATGCACTGCAAACCAAGTCCCCGGGTTTGCAATCGAAGGCGGCATCAGAGTGCAGCCGGATCAGCGCGCCCGCGGTGAGAGCTTGCCCGGACGACCCGGGCAGATCAAACGCCGCAATCGGGAGCTGACGGCCGGAGGGCAAGACGATCAGCGCGGTTCCCAGACTGGGTAGACCTGACACCCATCGGGTCTCAAGAGTTGAGCCCTCAACTGCCGCAATCCAGCATCTGAAGGGCTCGGCTGCTCTCCCCCCGTCAAGCTCTTCTGCAGGTCCCTGTGCCATGTTCTCCCGCGAGCCTCGCGCGTTCATGCCGATCCCGTCCGCGGCCCACCCGCAGTCGACTCATTTTTAACGTTGAATAAACCGCTGCGCCAAAGGAGACCAATGTGGCACGTCGCGTGAACGCCGTTTCGAACCGGACGGGGTTCCAGCCCCGCCTTTAACCGTAATTTATCGCCTGCCGTCTAGCTTCAATGCTCAGCTAGAGTGGATCGTGCGGACCTTCCCATGGTGAACGGATCAGTCGGCCCCGGAACGTCCAATTCGCTGATCGGCGGATATTCCCTTCAACTTGGCGAAGCTGTGCTGCGCTACCGCCTGCGCCACGCCGAGAACAACGCACGCGTCGAAGCTGAAATCGCGCATCGGATCAAGTCCGAGTTCATCGCCAACATGAGCCATGAGCTGCGCACGCCCCTGAACTCGATTATCGGCTTCTCCCAGCTGCTATCCGAGCACGACAAAAATCGCGTGGCGGAGTCGCAAATCCCTGATTTTGCCAAAATTATCAACGACGCAGCGCATCATCTGCTTTCCAAGATCAACGCCATCCTCGACATCTCCAAGATCCAAAGCGGGCGCTATGCCCTCGACGATCGCGAAGTCAGTCTCGACGAAGTCCTGGCGACCACCCTCACCCAATTCGAGGAGCCAAGCAAAAGTGCAGGCTTGAAGCTGTCGAGCCGCATCTCTGCCGATTTGCCCGTTGTCCGCGGCGACCCCAAGAAGCTCACTCAAGCGTTCTCGAATATTCTTTCGAACTCGATCAAGTACACGCGAGAGGGCGGCAATATCTTCGTTGATGCCGGGCGCTCGGCCGACGGCGGCGCGGTGATCACCATCCGCGACACCGGCATCGGCATGGATGAAGACGAAATCAATATTGCTTTGAGCCCTTTCGGCCAGATCGACGGCCGATATTCACGCTGGCGCGATGGAGCTGGATTGGGACTGCCGATCGCAAAGTCGCTGGTCGAATTGCATGGCGGCCAACTAGCGATGCGCAGCGTAAAGGCACTCGGCACGGAAGTTGAGATCAGTCTTCCCTCGCTGAAGTCTCTTTCGGAAATCCAGCGGCAAAATGCTTCGATTGCATCCGCCGCCTGACGATTGCAACCGCGCCTTTTCGACTACGAAAGAAGCCTTTGATGCAACCGAGCGCACATCCCCCCCAACGTATGATGGCAAGCCCCGACATTTCGGTGGGCCGGATTGTCGCGGTCACGGGATCAAGGGCAATCGTCTTCCTCGACAGTCCTCAAGACGCCATGGCTCCGAGCCCCTCGAACAGGCCGGAGATGGGAACGCTGCTCGGGATCGACACGGCCGGTACTGTCGTGCTGGCGATTGTCTCGGCGCTTAACGTCCCGGTACCGGCCCATCGCGCAGGCGAAACCGAGGTCTGGATCGCGGAAGTCGGCCTCGTGGGGGAGCTGCTCAAGAACGCGGACGGTCAGCCCGAGAAATTCAATCGCGGCGTCACCGTCTATCCCTCCCTGGGCGATCGGGTCCGCATCGCCAGCCGGACCGAGTTGCACATCGCATTCTGCGGCAATATGGACCAATCGGTGCGTATCGGCTGGATTCGCCAGGACAGCACCATTCCCGCGATGGTGAAGGTTGATGACCTGCTCGGCAAGCACTTCGCCATCCTGGGCGCCACGGGGACGGGAAAGTCGTGCACCACGGCTCTGATCCTGCGTGCCATTCTGGCCAAGAATCCCGCCGCGCACATTATTCTGCTCGATGCCCACAACGAGTACTCCACGGCCTTCCCGGACAGTTCGGAAGTGATCTCGCCGCGCAACATGCAGTTGCCGTACTGGCTGCTCACGTTCGAGGAATTGCTCGAGGTCGTGATCGACCAGCGCAGCGAGCGCAAGCATGAGATCGAGCTTCTGCAGGAGCTCATTCCGCTGGCCAAGAGCCGCTACAGCTCGGGCCGCGGCAAGGACACGCCCACCGCCAGAACCCGGTCGCTCGACCCCGGAAAGTTCACCGTCGATACCCCCGTCCCCTATCGGCTTTCGGACCTGCTGTCGTTGATCGATGACCGCATGGGCAAGCTCGAGAACAAGCGCGACATAGCACCGTATCGCAACCTGAAGACGCGCTTCGAGATGCTCTCCCTCGACCCCCGCTATGCGTTCATGTTCGGGTCGCTGACGGTTTATGACGGCATGGTGCAGATTTTGTCGCGCCTGTTCCGGGTGCCCGTCAATGGCAAGCCGCTGACCATCCTCGAGCTGACCGGCCTGCCAACCGAAATCGTGAATGTGGTCGTTTCGGTGATCTGCCGAATGACCTTTGATTTTGCTCTATGGAGCGAAGGCAAGATCCCGGTGACGCTCGTGTGCGAGGAAGCGCACCGCTACGTACCGGCAGATTCCTCGCTCGGGTTCGAGCCCTGCAAGCGCGCGATCGCCAAGATCGCCCGGGAAGGACGCAAGTACGGCGCCTCGCTGTGCATTGTCACGCAACGTCCCTCGGAAATCGATCCGACCATCCTCTCCCAGTG
Organism: Hyphomicrobiaceae bacterium; assembly: GCA_046715905.1. GTDB lineage: Bacteria > Pseudomonadota > Alphaproteobacteria > Rhizobiales > Hyphomicrobiaceae. Next base: position 6,329 of record JBKJYG010000300.1, read on the forward strand.
CAATACGGTTTTCGCGTTGCGCATGTCGAATGCGCGCGATCAGGAGATCGTCACCAGCGCCATCTCCGATACCGGCTCGGGACTTCTCGAATTCCTTTCGGCGCTCGGGCAGCGCGAAGCCATTGCGTTCGGTGATGGGGTGACGCTGCCAGTGAGGATCCATTTTGACGAGCTGGCAAAGCAGGTCTTGCCGCGCAGCTCCACGGCGCGCTTTTCCGAAATGTGGCAGCGATCGAGCGGTGACGAGAGCTCTCTGGAGCTGCTCGTTGAGCGCTGGCGCATGTCGGCAAGCGGGCCGAGTTCTGAGCCCAACGTGACGGCAGGCTTGGCCTTAGACGCGATGCCGGGCGCCGGGTCCCCAGCCGAGGGGGAGGCAGCCGGAATGGATGCTCCAGGCCGGCGGCACAGCGATTTTGCCAACTCGATTGCGCTTTCGCCCGTCCAGAACGGAGCCGGCGCGAAAGGTGCAGCCTCCCCCGCGCCGCGCCGCGATCCCCCATCAGTGCCTCGTGAGCCCGCCGCCAGTTCGCCTCCGCAGGCGCCCACCAGCGACGCACAAAGCAGCATGCGCTCGCTTCGCGACCGGCTGACACAACGGCGCTAGACGAGCCGGCGCATCAACGCACGATATCGCGCGCAAGCTCACGCAAGCCCCGCTTGATCAGGGCGCGGGTTTCGGCGTCGTTGCCGAGTTCGGCCATCGCGGCCGCCACTGCCGCGGAAGCCTGGCCGGCATTATAGCCAAGGTTTGTCAGCGCCGACATGGCTTCAGCCGCTGCTTGCGCGTCGGCGGCCGGAGGCTGCCTGAGGGTTGATGTGCCGCCGGCTGACGGCGCGTGGAGGCCGGCCACCATCAGCGTCGGCGCCTTGTCTTTCAGTTCGGCTGCGACCCGCTGCGCCAGCTTGCGACCGACACCGGGCGTGCGTTCAAGTGAGGCCCAGTCCCCCA
>JBKJYG010000301.1:0-10962 GCA_046715905.1 Hyphomicrobiaceae bacterium
CAGGTTTGCCGGTGAGCAAAACCAGGGGAGCAGCCAAAATCAATCCCAGCACCACCGGGCTAATCCAACCCTGGACCGCGGGGGCGATCGCCAAGCTGATTGCCGCCGCGGCCACTCCCCAGATGCCATGCCTCTTGTACTGCCACAACGTGTCGGTGAGCGAGGCCGATGAACCTAAGCGCCGTTGTGCGCTCCAGCCGGCATCCTGACCGAACATGATGCTGAGAAGCGCGCCGCTTTGGGTGAGCATAAGATTGGGCGCAATCAGCGTTGAGCAAACACTCTCGATCAGAAGTCCGCAAAGAACACGAGCTGAGCCGCCGTTCTCGACCCGTGCGGCTGGCGACCGCAACGCCCAGATCACACCGAGGAACTTCGGCAGATAGACCACCGCCAAAGTGGCCAGGAAGAGAACCAGGGCCGTCTTGGAATCGAACACCGGCCATTTGGGAAACAGCGTTGCTTCTGGTCCGAAGTAACGCGGCACGGAATAAATAGCCTGAATAGACAGAATGACGCCGACGATCAGCGTAAGCCCCCAGATAAATGAGGCAATATAGGACATGGCGCCCATCGCCAGATGAACCCGCGTCAGGAGTGGCAGACCCGGGGTGTTGAGCAATCGCACATGCTGCATGTTCCCCTGAGCCCATCGGCGATCGCGAACGATAAGCTCCGTGATGGTTGGCGGACATCCCTCGAACGAACCACTCAGAGACGGAACCAGATGCACGTGCCACCGCGCCCTTCGCATCAAGGCCGCTTCGACAAAGTCATGGCTCAGGATGTGCCCACCCAGCGGGGGCGGGCCAGACAAGAGCGGCAGACCGGCTGAACTGGCAAACGCGCGCGTCCTGATGATGGCATTATGGCCCCAATAATTCCCCCCGTGCCCATGCCAAGACGAAAGCCCTGCAGCAACGATTGCTCCGTAGTAGTAATTGGCGAATTGCTGCAGGTACGCAAATACGGAGTGGCCACCCACCAAGCGCGGGACTGTTTGAATGAGCCCCACCCTGGGATTATTCTCCAATCCCTCAACAAGGCGGAGCAGCGTGGCGGTGCTCATGAAACTATCGGCATCCAGGACAATGAAGTAAGGATAGGCGCCGCCAAACTGCTCGATCCACTGCCGGATGTTTCCGGCCTTTTTTCCCGTGTTGAGCCCCCGCCACCGATAAAAAATCTTGACCGACCCCGCATGCCGTGCGCGCAGGGCCGCGTAACACACCCGCTCGGCCTCGCGATCTTGTTCGCTTTGCGTGTCGATCAACAGAAAGATGTCGAAGTGATCGCCTAATCTGTGCGTCTCCAAATTGGCGCACATCTCCTCGATGGTCGCCGAAATAGCGTTCGGATCCTCGTGATAAAGCGGGAAGAGCAACGCCGTTTTGCGCCGCGGCGTCCCGGGCGTTTCGGACAACTGTATGGTGTCGATCGAGCTCCCGCTGAGCAGGGAGATAAACCCGAGAATGGCCGAGGCCGAGCCCACGGCTATCCAGGCAAAACAAATCGAACAGAGGATCCAAAACGTCCATTGCAGCGGGGTCGGAGTTTCGACCGATAGAACACGCAGTAAGGTCCAGGAAAAAAGCGCCGTCATCCCCAAGGACAACAGCAGCAGCGCCACCCGAACAATCTGCGTCTTGCGCCGGGCCCTGTTGCTAAGATCTGTTCCTACCCGCAGCACCTGCTCGGGCATCTCGCAAGGACTTGCAGCGGGTAAGATCGAGGATGGAAGCGGTTCAGCTTCCAAACCCGGCATCAATCTTTGGTCCATCGGTACAGCCATGTCTCAGACAGTTGCTGTCCCTTACTCTGCAGCGACAGCCTGAGTTCGCTCGCGGGTTGACCCTTTGGATCAAGCACAAAGGCCACTCGAAGGCCATTGATTTCCGGATTCGTCTGCACGACGGGTGGACTGACCGAGCCCGCTTTTGCGTCCAGCACCGCGGTCGGCAGCTCTCCGTTTGGATCGGCAGGTATCCCGACGAAATCCACAACGAAGCGAATCGCGCCGGACTGTCGTTGGGGGCCGTTGATCAGCCCGGACCTCGTCGCGTGCACGCGGGCACCCGGCCAGGTCAAAGGCACGTCGTCAGGCGTTGAAATTCTGTAAGCGAACCGATGTGCTTTCCCAGCCCCGAGCGGCTGGCTCGGCTTCCACAATGCAACAATGTTGTCATGGATTTCCTCGTCGCTGCGAATCTCGATCAGTTCTATCCCCCCCGGACCCCAATCTCCGACCGCATCGATCCAGAAGCTTGGGCGTGCTTCGTATCTCGCTTCGAGATCTTGAAATTGAGCAAATGATCGGGACCTCTGAATGAGGCCAAATCCCCTCGGGTTATTGTCGACAAAGGTGCTGCTCTGCAATCTCCGAGGATTGCTCAACGGACGCCACAGATTCTCATCCCATCCATTTCTAATTGCGAGAGCGTCGGAGTCGTGAACTGCCGGACGAAAATCCCTTATGCGGGACCGTTCATTCTCCGAGAACAGAAACATGCTCGTTAAGGGCGCAAGGCCAACGTTTACCAAGTCGCGGCGGGGGTAAAGCGTCAACTCGACCCCTATTCGTGTTGGCGACCCCGGTGTCACGACGAAGCGGTAAGCCCCCGTCGTCGATGGGCTGTCCAGCAGGGCGTGTATGATGATTTGGGTTGCGGCGGGTGCAGGCTTCTCGATCCAGAATTGCCGAAAGATCGGGAACTCCTCACCTCCCGCCCCCGCAACGTTCAAGGCTAGTCCCCGCGCCGACGCACCGTAAATCTGGTTGCGAGAAAGGGCGCGAAAATAACTTGCGCCCTGGAAAACCAGAAGCTCGTCAAACTTACCTATGCGATTGAGAGGGTGCGTGATGCGGAAACCCGAAAAGCCGAGCTGCGCGTCAGGCTCGAGCTTTGCAGCCAAGGTGCCAACGTCAAAGAACGACACGTTGGGTGCGATTGGCTGTACGCTGCCGCCGTCGACGATATTGATTTGGATCGGCGCTTTGAAGAGCCATCCCGTGGGCAGGACCTGAAGCTCAAATTTCAACGCCTCATTGCGCCAGATCGCACGATCCTGCCGGACCCGAAGCTGGCGATACTGATCGTAGTCGAGGTTGGCGAGGCTCTGAGGCAAACGCTCGGGGGGAGGCTCGAAGGCTTTGGCGGCCATACCCGATGCCAACCGCTCGACCACGGCATGCGAGAACGCACCATCTTGCCCGACCGCGACCTGACTGCAACAGATCATCGAGAGCAACGCTGCGAGCCCCAAGAATCGGGCACCTAAGGTCGGGCGAGGCATGTGGGTATCCTGGAAGCATTTGGCGGCCTGAGAACAACCTGAAAGGTTGGTTTGTTCCTTTGGCTGACGGATTTGTCGCAAGCTCTGATATCTTGATGGCGAACGCGTGGCAGTGCAAAGAGTTACACCATACCTTGGCTTTGAGGGCACTCAAAGCCGCAGTCGAACGTTAATCCTCGAGTGAATGCCTCCAGGGAGAGCTGCCTATGGCGAAGGTCAAGTCATCGCGTAAAGCCAAATCTGCGGTTGAGCCCGTGATTGGGACAGGCGGCGAACTCCATCAAACCGCAACCGGATCGTCCGAACGGCTGACGACGAACCATGGTGTTCCGCTCAGCGACAATCAGAATTCCTTGAAGGGCGGCCCTCGCGGCCCGACGCTACTCGAAGACTTTGTCCTGCGTGAGAAGATCCAGCATTTCGATCACGAACGAATTCCGGAACGCATCGTCCATGCCCGGGGCTCCGCAGCCCATGGATTTTTCGAACTGACCGAGTCTTTGAATCAATATAGCCGGGCCAAGGTGCTGACCGAAGTCGGTGAAAAGACGGAAGTTTTCGTACGGTTTTCAACCGTCGCCGGAGGCGCCGGATCCGTCGACACGCCTCGCGACGTGCGCGGATTTGCCGTGAAGTTTTACACCAAAGAGGGCAACTGGGACCTCGTTGGCAACAATATTCCAGTCTTCTTCATTCAAGACGCGATCAAATTTCCCGACCTCATCCATGCCGTGAAGATGGAAGCCGACCGCGGCTATCCCCAAGCCGGAAGTGCTCACGATACGTTCTGGGACTTCGTCGGCTTGATGCCGGAGACCACACATATGATCATGTGGGCGATGTCAGACCGCACCATCCCCCGGTCACTCAGAATGGTCGAGGGCTTTGGCGTCAACACGTTCCGGTTGCTCAATGATGCCGACGAGGCCGTCTTCGTGAAGTTTCATTGGCGCCCAAAGCTGGGGCTTCAATCGACCTGCTGGGACGAGGCCGTCAAAATCGCGGGCGCCGATCCCGACTATCACCGACGCGACCTGTTCGAAGCTATCGATAGCGGCAATTTTCCAGAATGGGAATTCGGCGTTCAGTTGATATCCCAGGATGAGGCCGATAAGCTTCCCTTCGATATTCTCGACGCCACAAAAGTTGTTCCGGAAGAATTGGTCCCCATTCGGATCATCGGGCGCTTAGTGCTGAACCGCAACCCGGACAACTTCTTCGCCGAAACCGAACAGGTCGCGTTCCTGCCGACGAACATTCCGCCCGGCGTCGATTTTTCTGAGGATCCGCTGTTGCAGGGTCGCTTGTTCTCCTACCAGGATACTCAGCTCTCACGCCTGGGAACGGTCAACTTCCACCAGATTCCCATCAATAAAGCCAAAGGTTGCCCGTTCCAGAATTTGCAGCGGGATGGTCAAATGCAAACGCAGGTCTTCAAAGGCCGCGCGAACTATGAGCCCAACAGTCTCGCCGAGGGCGGGGAGGATGGCGGCCCCCGAGCCGATCCTCACGGCGGATTCCGCACCACGCGCGTTCCCCTCGAAGCCAGTAAGCTGAGGCTGCGCTCTGAGAGTTTTGCTGACCATTTCAGTCATGCCCGATTGTTCTACCGGTCCCAATCTTCGATCGAGCAAGCCCACATTGCCAGCGCCCTTGTATTCGAGCTGTCGAAGGTCACCCTGGAGCACGTGCAAAATCGCATCTTGGCGAACCTTCAGAATGTCGACGCTGATCTCGCGACGCGCGTCGCCGCCGGCTTGAATATGGAGCTGCCCGAAGCTTCGCAACCTGCCGTGCAACCTCAAGACATGGCCGTCTCACCTGGGTTGAGAATCATCGGCAAATACGAGCCGACATTGATGGGTCGCGTAATTGGAGTGCTGGTGACGGACGGCGCGGACGGCGCTCAAGTCAAAAGCCTTCAGAAGCAAGCTGAAGCCGAGGGTGCAACTGTGAAGATCATTGCCCCTAAAGTGGGGGGCGTGAAACTCAAGGATGGCTCGGTTCTGAAAGCCGATGGTCAGCTCGCCGGCACGCCATCGGTGCTCGTCGATGCCGTGGCGCTCGTGGTGTCAGATCAGGGATGCAGTCAGTTGTTGATGGATGGCGCAGCGATTCAATTTGTTATGGACGCGTTCGGCCATTTAAAGGCAGTAGCCTTCGTTCCCGAGGCCAAACCCCTGCTTGATAAGGCCGGCGTTGTGCCCGACAACGGGGTATTCGAGCTGAGCAACGAGACGTCGAGCGGTTTCATCAAAGCGGCGGCGACCCGAAATTGGGAACGCGAGCCCAAGGTTCGCATGCTGGCCTGAGACCAGCCTGCAAGTGGCTGGCCCGCTGCCGTTTCAGGCGGCGGCTAGCCACTTGCGGATTGTAGCCTCAAAGTGATCTGGCATGAACGGCTTGCTGATAAAGTCGGTCATTCCAGCCGCCATACACTTCTCGCGATCCGCTTCAAATGCATTCGCGGTCAAAGCGATGATCGGAATGCGGCGAAGTCGTGCATTCGTCTCTTTTTCGCGAATGGCTCGTGTTGCTTGGAAGCCGTCCATGATGGGCATTTGACAGTCCAACAGAACTACGTCGAATTCGCCATGGTCGAGGGCCGTTACGGCTTCGCGGCCATTCTTCGCCATCTCAACCGTACAACCCATACTTTCCAGGAAATCCCGCGCGACCTCGCGATTGACGAGACTATCGTCAGCTAGGAGCACTTTGTTCCGGCCCGATCCCGTTGCTTTGGCGGAGGCACCCGACTCTGCCTGCAGCGTCGGATTACCGGCGTCTAAAGTAAACCTCGTGACCAAGGAGGGAAGACCGGCGGCCGCATTCGCCAGGATGACGCGCACGGCATTTTCAAGCTGTCCGTCGGTGAGATCTCCCGTCAGGTAGGCCTGCACCCCCGCATCGCCGAAGCGCTTGCTATCGCCCGTGCTCCCGCTGGCTGCGATGACCGCAATCGGAACTTGAGCGGCCCCCGTTGTCGCCCGCAAGCACGCAACTTTCCCGAGCAGCGCTCCGTCGGCAGACTGGCCGTAGAGGACAATGAAAGCCGGCACAGATGAAGCCGGTGACGAGAGCACGCTCACAGCAGCAGCGTCGTCGCTCACGATGGTCACCGCGCAACCCAGGCGCTCGAATTGCGCCCCCAAGCCTGCGCCCGTTCCCGTTAACTCTTCAAAGATCATGATGCTTTGACCGGAAACCTCAACGCCAACGGGCGCTGCCACTATAACAGCTTGGTGCACTTCAAGAGGCAGGTTGATCCAAAACGTCGATCCGACGCCGACCGTGCTGGTCAATCCTATCCGGCCACCCATTCGCTCAATGAGAGATTTGGTGATCGCCAATCCTAATCCGGTCCCCTCGTAAATCCGGGAAGACGTGTTGTCGACTTGGCTGAACTCTTCAAAGATATCCTGCATTCGTTCTGGAGGAATGCCGATTCCGGTGTCGATGACCTCGAGCAGAAGTTCGGCATGAGCATCAACGACCTTGCCTTTGAGAACGATCCTGACCTCGCCTGCATCGGTGAATTTGATTGCGTTGCCAGCAATGTTCGTCAGCAACTGCCGGATGCGGCCGACGTCGCCGACATAGCTACTCGGCAGACCTGGCTCGATATCCACCACCAGTCCGATCTGCTTCTTCGCACAGCTAGGCGATAGCAGGGCTGCCACATCCGTTACGCATTGCAGAAGGTCGAATGGGCGCTTGTCGAGCTCCAGTTTTCCGGATTCGATCTTTGAGAAATCCAGAACATCATTGATAACCGTCAAGAGCGCGCGACCACTCCGGATGATTGTGCCGACATAGTTCTTTTGTTTCTCCGCCAGTTGAGTTCGTGCAAGCAGCTCAGCCGTGCCCAGGATGCCGTTCATCGGCGTTCTGATCTCATGGCTCATATTGGCTAGGAATTGTGATTTGGCGGCACTAGCGGCTGCGGCTTTGATGACGGCTTGATCCAGTTGCTGCGAACGCGCCTTCAATTCATCCTTCATGCGCCGCAGCAACATGTTTGCAGTCTGGGCATCGTCCCAGGCCGATCTCATCTGATCAGCTTCTTCACGCAGCTTGACGGAGCGGGCGCAAACGCTGTCGAGCAAGGCGTTAACCGCAGCCGCGATGCCGGCCAGCGGCGCCTGCTCAGCGGTTTGAGTTCGGGCGGTATAATCCTGGCTCTCAGCAATCTGAGCGATCTGCCCAGCCAGAATTGCAATTCCCGCATCAATGGGTGTCATAGCAAGCTCTTGAGCAAGGAACCGTGATCAACCTATCCCGAAACAGCCCCTGCCGATCGGATTGCGCAACAAACCGGTTTCGCGATGCTATTACTGGGTAGTCAGAGCTGCTTCTGTCACGACCTCGTTGACCTTGGCCAACATGCCTTCGGGTCCAAACGGCTTCGAAAGAATTCCATGTGCGCCATTCTTGAGAGCGCGCTCGATAAGCGCATCGTCGGCGTAACCAGACATCATAATGATGTTTGCGTTCGGATGCGATTTCCGGATCTCGAGAAACGCCTCGACGCCATTCATCCCCGGCATCATGACGTCGAACAACCCAACGTCGATCTTCTGATTGTTATAAACCGAAACCGCGGTGGAAGCGTCGTGGGCCAAGGTCACATCGTACCCGAATAGATCCAGGATTTCGAAAATTCCCTGTGCTACCTCGATATGATCCTCCAGAACCAAGATCTTGACTTGGGGCTTCATGTTTGGACTTTCCCTTTGTTTGCAAACGTCGTCTGGAGAAGCATCGAACGGTATTATTTCGGCTGGCTTATTGAGCCCAAAGCTTCGGTCAAAGCCTTACCCGTAAACTTGAAGATCACGCCCTTCAGAGCTTCTTCTACCTCGAAGCATTCCGGACCGAGCCGCTCGACCAATCGGTTGATCGCTACTCCGTCCCGGCTGAGCGCCGAGCTCTCGAGGTCTTGGCAGAGCTTCGACAGCCTCACGGCCCCGAGATTGCTGCTGCACGATTTGAGCACGTGTGCATTGAGCTTGATGAGGTCGAAGTCCGCAACCTCCACGCCCTTCTTGATGTCCTGATGAAATCCCGGCGTTTCTTCCAAGTAAGCGGCCACCAGCCGCTCAAGCAGACCCGTTCTGCGTTCAGCGTATTTTGCCAGAACGGTGTGATCTAATGCAGGCTCATGACCGGAGGCGGGACCCGAAGCGCTTGTGATCGTCATCTCATTTCCCTTGGTGGACGCGAAACTGGCAAAACACGCTCATTCTAAGCGGACTGACATGAAACCCCGGTACTTCGCGGCTTTTCGACGGCGCCGCTAATGGTGTAGAGGTTTCCTATCGACTGTGAACGGTTCCGCGACGCGGGCAGTCGAATGGTTGCCGTTGTGCCGTGTGCCAATCTGCTGTCGAATTCGAACTCGCCGTCATGCAGGCGCGCCGTGGCGGTCGTGATTGGAACGCCCAACCCATACTCTCCGTCCGGAAGCATCGGCGTCGCACGATCGGCGGTATTCATGGTGCCAATGGGCGATGCGGGCTGCATCCCCGTGCGTTCATCGGTAACTTGCAGGCAGACACCTGCCTGGTCATCCCCGGTCAACGCAATGCTGACCTTGCCCCGGGGCGGCGAATGTCGGATGGCATTGAGTGCGAGGTTCATAACCGCATAGGTCAAGCGCGCCTGGTCGCCAAGCACGGCGACGTCCTGCTCCGGCAGCGTGCTCTCAAGCGAAACCCGGTTCGAGGACGCCAAGGCACGAAGCTTGTTCGTCGTATCCCGAACGAGCGCGCTTAGATCAACCGTCGTCTCATTCAGCCGGGCGGAGCCCGACATCATCTGGGTGAGGATGCATACGCGGTCCAGCGATGCGCGCAACGCCTTCAAACCCTTATGAGCATCCTGGAGCGTAAGGCTCACGGGCCTGTCATCGGGTCGGGGAGCCCCTTGGTTCATCGCTCGAAGATGCGTTTCGATCGACTTTGTCATATCTGAATGAGCGAGGCTCGACGTCAGCAAGACGGTCCAGCACGCCTTTAGCCTCTCATTAGCCTCCTGGTCGGCTCGTTGCAGCTGTCCCTCGGCATCGCGTTTTGAATCCTCAAGCTGTGAGGCCACATTGCCTTCAATCTCCTGCAAGCGCTTTTGATGCTCCGCCTTCAACGCTTGCAGCTCCAGTTCAACAGATTGCTTGACTTGCGCTACCTTCGTCGCGTGAGCGGATTGTTCTGATGCAAGGTTCTCTGCCGAAGCTTCCCGCTCGGCACGGAGCTGTTTATCGAACTCAAACCGAAGCGCATTCATTTGAGCCGAATGCTGCCGGACCAGAACCTCCCGCTGTCTTCGCGCATTATCTTGGCTCCCGCGGAGCGCGGCCTCTAATTTGAGGCGCTGCTCCTCAAGCTCCGCGCGATTCGCGTTCCGGGCCGCGGCAACAACTTTGTCAGCTTCGGCTTTGCAGGTCTCCATTTGAGCCAAAAGCAGGCGGCGTTCCGCTTCCATCTGGGCCGTGTGACGGGCTTCGGAGGCTTGCAGCTCCGCGTCCAAAGAGCGCCGCATCTCACCCATTCTGTCATCGATGACCTGCAAATCATCTCCGCTCAATCGGCCAGCATTGGCTTCCGCCAGGTCGGGCGATCCATGCGATTGGCTGGTTGTGCCCATACCATCCTGGACGGCCATCAACTTCTTGGACATTTCGAGCTTTTCGGCCGATGCCCGGTTTCGGGCGTCCGCAACCGATAAAACATGCGCAACCCTGTTGCGAAGGAAGGCCCAATCGACAGGCTTGGTAATGAAGTCGTCAATACCAGCCTCAAGACCCCGCGTGATCACATCGGGTTCGCGGGACGCGGTCACCAGCACCACCGGTATGTCTGCCGTCGCCTCGTTATTCTTGAGCGTCGTGCAAAGATCAAAGCCGTTCAGCGAGGGCAGCATGAGATCGATCATGACGAGATCGGGCCGGGTCGACATCGCCATCTTCAGGCCGCGCTTACCGTCCTCGGCCAGCCGCACACTGTATCCGGCTTCCTCCAGATACTCTTTCGCGAGAATGCGATGCGTCGTTTCATCGTCGATGACTAAAATCTGCTGTTTATTGTCTTGAGACATGGTGGATAACGCACCCAACTGACAAGGACTGGTCTTCTTCGGTCACTATGCTCGCGGTGGGTTAACATCCTCCAACCAAGTCCCAAGAATTGCGGGCTCACGGATGGGCATCGCTGATGCGCGATCCAAAAGCACCGCGTCCACACCCCACACGCATTACGGCGCCGATAGCGAAAAGGTTAAAAGCACCGATTCCCTGTTAGCGCCTCTTTCACGAGTATCTCGTAGCCTTGCAGCCATTATTCTTCGACCACTGGGGCGTGTAAGCATATGCGGAACGATTCTCGCTCATCCCGCGGACCCTTTGTTGGCGGCGAGCTTCGGCCGTTCGTTAGGAGGATCAGCCAAACGATCACGACAGGCTTCTGGTGGTTGAGCCGCCGTGATGCGCAAATTCGAACGCTCCGGCTCCCTGCGTATCACGCAAATCGACGGTTTTGGGATGGCTCCAACCTGCGGCGCGTTTATGCCATTCTTGTTGTTGCGTTAAGCCTGGTGCTCAGCGGCAGTTTCTTCGCCAGCAAGAATCTGGATCGCGCTTACTCGATTGAACCGGCGTTCGGACCTTCCTTGGCT
>JBKJYG010000302.1:0-2702 GCA_046715905.1 Hyphomicrobiaceae bacterium
TGGCAGGTACGCTTTGATCGCTGGGTGCGCCATGAGAGTCCCCTCCGAGCCGACAGAGTACCTATATTAAATCGATATACAAAGAGCGGATTATTTCATTGGTAGGGCATACGACTCGGACGTAAGCTTTACGCGAGGCCAGAACCAGTCGCCGTACACGGCGGCCACTGAATTACCCCATACGGAGAATGACCTGATGACGCTGGAAACTGCAGAACGGTTGCGGACTTTGCCCGGACCGTCGCCGGCGAAAAGCAATGCCGCGGCGGAGGACATTTCCGCGGACGAATTTCGCGCCCGGGTGACCAAAGTACGTACTGCCGTCGCCAAGGCCGGCTTGGTCGGCTTAGTCGCGTTCGGCGACTGCTGGCGCGGCGCCAACGTCTGCTATTTCACCGAATTCCGCCCGCTGGATGGGGTCTCCGACATTGCCAACGCCGTGTTGCTGCTCGGCGTCGATGAGGAGCCGGTGTTGTTCGTCTCCGAGCAGTGCCTGATGTATGCCGCGAGCGTCACCACGTTCCCCGTGGTCAGCTTCCGCGAGATGGGCGACCGCCTGCGTAAATTTGCGGGTGCGCATCACGCGGGCAAGGTGGGCCTCGCGGGCGCGGCTTATATTCCCGCCGGCGTACTCGATCGCATCAAAGAGGGACTCGGCGACCTCCGCCTGGAGCCAACGCCGGTGCTGGCCGAAATCAAGGCGATCAAAAGTGACGCCGAGGTCCACCTGATGCGCCGGGCGGCGGCGTTGACGGACTCGGCCATGGCCGCGATCCGGGACGTGCTGACCGACGGCAAGCCGCATTCCGAACGCGAGCTCGCTTGGCTCGCGGATCGCGCCATGCTTGCGGGGGGCGCCGACCGGACGGGCTTCGACTCGATGGTCCAGGCGGGGCCGCGTTCTGCCTTCAATCTCGCCCGGCCGACCGACCGTATTTTGCAGTCCGGCGATCTCGTCATGACCGACATCGGTGCACGGTATCGCGGTTACGTAGCCGATGGCGGGCGCGGTTTTACGTACGGCCCCGCGGCGCCGGAGAAAATGGCCATCGTGGCCGCAGCCGCCCGCGCAGTGGAAGCCGGACTCGCGGCCGCGCGCCCCGGCATTGCGGCAACGGAACTCAATACCGTCATCCAGCAGGCGCTGGTCAAGTCCGGCTACGAGAAATTTTCGAGCGAGGCACGCGGCCACGGAACGGGCCACGGCACCGGCATGGATCCCGAGGAAGAAGCACCGTGGATCGGGCCGGGCAACATGACCATACTGCAGGAAAACATGGTGTTCACCCTGAAGTCGACGATCACCGTACCCAATGTCGGCGGTCTGCGTACCGAGCGGATCGTTCGTTTGAAGGCGGGCGGCGTGGAAGCGCTGGATCAGTTCCCGATGGAATTGCACTGGTAAGCATCGATCAACAATACTCGAAAATGGAGGAGCTTTTCATGCGCATGAATTCTGTTGTTTCCAAGGTGGTGTCGTTCGCCGTGGCCACGCTGTATGCCGCTAGCACGTCCGCAGTCGCCCAGACCATCAAGTGGGACATGTCGGAATCGTTTCCGCCAACCTCGCTGTCCGGGCAGGCGGCCGGTGACTTTGCGCGGCTGGTCAAGGAAAAATCCGGCGGTAAGATCGAGATCAACGTTCATTACAGCGGCTCGCTGGGCCTCGGTGAAAAGGACATCCTGACCGCCGTCGAGCAGGGCGTGGTGCCGCTCTCGTCCACGATTCTGGACAAGGTGCTGACCACGATGCCGCTCGCGAGCGTGCAGTTCATTCCCTTCATGGCCGGCAGCATGAAGGACGGCCGAGCCATTTGGTACGCGGAACGTCCGTTTGTCGAGGTGCATTTGGGCAAGCTCAACCAGGTGTTGCTGTTCGAGAGTTTCGGCTTGCCGGTTGGCGTGTGGTCAAAGAAGCCGGTGTCAGACGTAGCGTCGCTGAAAACGCTCAAGCTGCGGACCAATAATCCAAACACCACCAAGACGTTCCAGAATGCTGGCGCCACGCCGACGTTTCTGTCCTGGGGCGATGTGCCTGCGGCACTTTCCACTGGCGTCATCGATTCGGTGGTCACCTCGTGTGAGAGCGGCGTATCGGCGCGCTTTTACGAGCAGATGAAGTACTACACGAGGCTCGATATCGAGATCGGCGTATTCATGGTGCACATGCACAAGCCCACGCTCGACAAGCTCACGCCGGAACTGCGGCGTGCCGTGCTTGATTCCGCCGCAGAGGCCCGCACGGCGGCCCTTATCCGCACCACGGCGCGCATCGACGAAAACACCAAGACGATGAAGGCCAACGGGGTGACCGTGGTCGACACACTCCAGCCCGAGTTCCGCGCTCAGCTGGTCAAGGCCGGCAGCTTCCTGATGGACGACTGGAAGAAGAAGGTCGGGCCGGACGCCGAAAAGATCCTAGTTTCGTTCGAGCAAGAGAAAAAGAAGCTCAACTGACCTTAACTCAATGCTGTTCACTTACAGTAGCTGATTGCGTTGCCCCCGCGAAGGCGGGGGCCCAATATCCTTCACCACAAGACACTGGATTCCTGCCCTCGACTATTACACTCGAGGGCAGGCTCTTTGCGGGAACGACGGCAAAGCCCTCAGTCAACAGTATTGGCCGCGCCCCTCGCCATGACCCTCTGGGCGAGGGAATGTCATCACGTGAGGGATCCGATGCTTACGCGAATTGCCGAATG
>JBKJYG010000303.1:0-2672 GCA_046715905.1 Hyphomicrobiaceae bacterium
TCCGGCCCTTCCGGAACCACCTCGACGTTGCGCACGCCCGGTGCGAGAGGCCGCGATCGTGTGGCGCGGTCGTAATCCTCGGACCACGCGATGTGAAACAGCGCGTCACCCATGTTGACGATGGGCAGCGTGGTGGAGCCGACGATGATGCCGCGACGCCGGCTCTTGATTTCAACCTGCATGTTCTCCTCGTAAGGGTTTGCGACCCATCCGAGTGTCTCGCCCTCGCTCACGGCGTGGCCGATTTTCTTGACCGTGCGGAAAACACCGCTGTCTGGCGCGCGGACCCATTGAGTGGCGTTGGTGAACACGGGTCCGCGCACGTGCGGTGGCGGCCCTTCGACCGGATCGGCAAGCTCGATCATGCCGGTGTGCATCATCACACCCGCGATGCCATCGACGCCGGCCTTAATCGCGAACTCATCAAAGCGCAGTCCTTCCCCGCCCTCATAGACCAGAACGTCGACGCCTGCGTCGCGTGCGGCCCGGCGCAGCGATCCGGAACGCTCCGGGCTTTCGATCACCACCTGCGCGCTGAACGCCTCGGCCAGGCTTCGGGCACGCGGGTTGCCGGCAAACGAGACCCGGATTTGCGGCAAGTTCACGCGGTGGACCGCGGCGGTGTGAATGTCGATCCCGAACTGGCAGCGGCGCACGACCTGCGTCATGAAGATGAAGGCCAGGCGGGCCGCCAACGACCCCGTGGCCGATCCTGGAAAGGAGCGGTTCAGATCGCGCCGGTCGGGTAGGTAGCGCGAGCGCCCGATGAAGCCGTAGGCGTTGACGATGGGGATCGCCAGCAGCGTTCCGGCGATGGCGGCCGGCTGCAACGTTTTCAAAACCCGGCGGATGATCTCGACGCCGTTGAGTTCATCCCCGTGAATGGCGGCCGAGATGAACATGGCCGGACCTGGCCTGGAGCCGTGCAGCACGTGGACGGGGAGGGTGACGGGGGTGTGATTGGATAACTTCGACACCGGGAGATCGACGAGCCGGCGCGTGCCGACCGGCACTGAGACACCGCCGATTTCGAATGCCTTGCGCACGGGGAACCCACTTTTCTGGAGAACGGCCGACGGGCCGACCAAGGTTCATGGGTTGAGCCGGCCGCAGCAACCCTCAGTGCAGCTTTACTCCTGTCCGTGCCGCGAGCTCGTCTTGGGTCACCCCGGGCGCCAGCTCGATCACCTCGAGGCCGCGCTGACCCACCTGCATGACGGCCAGATCCGTGACAATCATGTCCACCACACCGACGCCGGTCAGCGGCAGCGTGCATTTGGGCAAGATCTTGAGATCGACCGTGCCATCCTTCTTCTTGGCAGTATGTTCCATCAGCACGATCACGCGCTCGACGCCGGCGACCAGATCCATGGCGCCGACCATGCCCTTGACCATTTTGCCCGGGATCATCCAGTTGGCGAGATCCCCCGTCTCCGACACCTGCATGGCGCCCAGGATAGCCAGATTGATATGTCCGCCGCGGATCATGCCAAAGGAATCGGCCGAAGAGAAAAAGCTCGAGCCTTTGAGCGTCGTCACGGTCTGCTTGCCGGCGTTGATCAAGTCGGGATCGACTTCGTTCTCGGTCGGGAATGGGCCGATCCCAAGCAACCCATTTTCAGATTGCAGCATCACCGTCATGCTGTCGGGGATGAAGTTAGCGACCAGCGTTGGAAGGCCGATCCCCAAATTCACGTAGAAGCCGTCGCGCAGTTCCTTGGCGGCGCGCGCGGCCATCTGCTCACGAGTCCAGGCCATGAGTACCTCCTTCAAGCTTTGCGGACAGTGCGCTGCTCAATGCGTTTTTCAGGGTGAGCGTTGAGCACGATTCGGGATACGAAAATGCCCGGCGTATGGATCTGGTCAGGATCGAGATCACCCGTTTCGACGAGCTGCTCGACCTCCGCCACGGTGACTTTACCGGCGGTCGCCACCACCGGGTTGAAGTTGCGCGCGGTCATCCGGTAAATGAGGTTGCCCGCCTTGTCGCCCTTCCACGCCTTGACCAGCGAAAGATCGGCTTTGAGCCCTCTCTCCATGATGTAGTGCTGGCCGTCGAACTCAGCCGTGGGCTTGCATTCGGCCACCATCGTCCCATAGCCGGTGCGGGTGTAGAACGCCGGGATACCGGCGCCGCCGGCGCGCAGCCGTTCCGCCAGCGTGCCCTGAGGGGTGAACTCGAGCTCAAGCTCGCCCGCGAGATACTGCCTTTCAAATTCCTTGTTTTCGCCAACGTACGAGGCGATCATCTTTCTGATCTGCCGCGTCTGAAGCAACAGCCCGAGGCCAAACCCATCCACGCCCGCATTATTCGATATGGCCGTGAGATTCTGCACCTTGCTGTCGCGCAGCGCAGCGATCAGCGCTTCCGGAATTCCGCACAGGCCAAAACCGCCGACGGCGACCATCTGCCCGTCCTTGGCGACGCCTTCGAGCGCGGCGGCGGCGGTGGCGAAGACTTTGTTCACAGTGGCCTCCTGATGCGCGCAGCAGCACGCGCCCCACGTTCGGGCAGGGTCAACCGTCCGACGCGTTAGGTCGGCATCGACTCCGCCGTCATAAAGCATTCCGCTGAACGCCTCGCAAGTGGGGGCGGCCTCGTGCAAGCGGGCGTTTCATAAAATGTCAGAACTATACGTGACGGGCAGAGCCGGTCCTTCCGTCGCCACAAT
>JBKJYG010000304.1:0-3343 GCA_046715905.1 Hyphomicrobiaceae bacterium
CGCCTGGGCAAGAAAATCATCGACACCGGCTTCGGCGGCAATAGCAGCGGCGGTCGCCGCGACGTGGCCAAGTACTTCGCCATCATCCCGGCGATGTTCGTCGCCTTCTATCCGCAATTGCAGGCGCTGAACGTGATGAACCTTGCAACCCCGCAGAGTGCCATCTTGTCGGCAATCATCTTCAACGCGCTGATCATCATTGTTTTGATTCCGCTGGCGTTGAAGGGCGAGACCTTCCGACCGATCGGTGCTGGTCCGCTGCTGCGGCGCAACCTTTTAATCTACGGGCTAGGGGGAATCATCATCCCGTTCATCGGCATCAAGGCCATCGACGTCGTCGTCACCACTCTGCGGCTCGTTTGAGGAGAATACCTATGTTGAAAGAGTTCCGCCCGGCGGTCGTGCTCGTCGCAGCCCTGACACTGATCACGGGCTTGGCCTATCCATTGGCTATGACGGGATTGGCTCGACTGTTGTTCCCCAGTCAGTCCGCCGGCAGCCTCATCATTCAAGACGGAAAGGTGGTCGGCTCAATGCTGATCGGTCAATCATTTACAGAGGATCGCTACTTCCGCGGTCGGCTCTCCGCGACCAACGCACCCGATCCAACGGATGGGTCGAAAACGATTGCCGCGCCTTACAATGCGGCAAACTCTATGGGTTCAAATCTCGGTCCGACAAACAAGGCGCTGATCGAACGGGTCGGTGGCGACGTCGTCAAGCTTAAGGCGGAGAACAATACGGTCCCCTTGCCCATCGACCTGGTCACCACAACAGCCAGCGGGCTCGATCCGCACGTTTCGCCTGAGGCGGCTCTGTTCCAGGTTCCGCGCGTTGCAAAGGCGCGCAATCTGCCCGAAGATCAGCTTCGCCAACTAGTCAATCAACGCATCGAGGGCCGGCTTATCGGTTTGCTTGGTGAGCCTCGCGTAAACATCCTGATGCTGAACATCGACTTGGACCGCGCCGCGCGCTGATTGAGGCGCTTGTGGAGCTACACGTCTTCCATGGGAACGAGGCCAAACGACCAGCTCGATCGTGAGCGAAGACCCTCTCCTGAGGCCCTGCTCGCCGAGGCACGACGCGAAGATGCAAGTGGTGTCGGCCGACTTCGGATCTTCGTCGGCGCGGCTCCCGGCGTCGGCAAAACATACGAAATGCTTGAGACCGCTCACGCCAGACTCAAGGAGGGCGTTGACGTCATCGTCGGCGTCGTCGAAACGCATGGACGCAAGGAAACTCAGGCACTGTTGGAAGGACTGGAAATCCTGCCCCGCAGGACTACGGTTTATGCCAATCCAGACTTGAGTGAGTTCGATATCGATGCCGTGCTCAGTCGGCGCCCCCATCTCGTCCTCGTTGATGAGCTAGCGCACACGAATGCACCCGGCAGCCGCCATCCCAAACGGTACCAGGACGTTGAAGAGATTTTGGCCGCCGGGATCGATGTCTATACGACAGTCAATATCCAGCACATCGAGAGCCTCAACGACGTTGTTGCGCAAATCACACGCGTTCGTGTACGCGAGACAGTGCCAGACTCGATCTTCGACCGCGCCGACGCGATCGAGCTTGTCGATCTCACACCGGACGATCTCATTCAGCGGCTCAAAGAGGGGAAGGTCTACGTTCCCAAGCAAGCGGAGCGGGCGCTCAAGCATTATTTTTCGCCCGCCAATCTCACGGCATTGCGCGAATTGGCCTTACGCCGTACCGCCGAGCGGGTAGATGGGCAGCTGCTCGAGCAGATGCAAGCGCGCGCTATCCAAGGGCCTTGGGCAGCGGGTGACCGCATTCTCGTTTGCGTTGGCGAGGATCCTCGTTCTGCGAGCCTCGTGCGATACACTAAACGCCTTGCCGATCGACTGCACGCCCCGTGGAGCGCGCTCTATGTGGAGGTCGTTCGAAATCTCACTGAGAAGGACCATGATCGCATCGCGGAGACGTTGCGATTGGCTGAACGCCTCGATGGTGAGATCATCACCATTCCCGCTGTGAGCCGACGGTTGGCTGATGATGTCATCAGCTTTGCTCAGAAAAATAATTTTACTCATATCGTCATTGGAAAAGCCGCACGCTCGCGCTGGTTCGAGATCTTGCATGGCTCTGTGGTCCACGATCTCGTGCGGCGGTCAGGCCACATCAGTGTTCACGTTATCGCCGGAGATGAAACTGATGGCGAGCGTGGTGCCGATAGCACGGTCACTGCGACCGCGTCTCCTCCCTTCGATCCCATACTCTACGTCGCCGCAATGCTCGCCGTGGCGGTGGCCCTTGGTATCGGCTGGATGCTTCGGCCAATCTTTGGGATTGAAACCGTCGATCTCATTTTCTTGACCGCCGTCGTGGGCGTCGCTGCCCGCTACGGGCTGTATCCCTCACTGTTGTCAACAGTCGCAGCATCGCTATGCTACAATTTCTTTTTCCTACCCCCGATCTTCACATTCACGATTACTGATCCGACAAACGTGGCGGCGTTCGTGTTTTTTGCAATTACAGCCGTTATTGTGTCGAGTATTGCCGGACGAGGGCGACCTCAACTGGTCAGTGCCCAGGAACGCGTTAAATCCGTTGAGTCCCTCTATGCTTTCAGCCGGAAACTGGCTGCCGCGGTGACCCTCGACGATGTCCTTTGGGCGACCGCCTATCAGATGGCGCTCATGCTGAAGCGGGTTCGTGTCGTCGTGTTGCTGCCGAAAGATGGAACGATCGAGGTATGTGCAGGGTACCCGCCAGAGGACACCCTCGATGAGGCAGACCTCGCGGCCGCCCGTTGGGCTTGGAGCAGCAATCGAGCCGCGGGCCGCGACTCCGATACGCTGCCGGGCGCCAAATGGTTGTTCTTGCCGATGCGAACCGGTCGCGGACCCATCGGCATTGTAGGAATTACCAGAGACGATAGCATTACGCTGCTGACGCCCGACCAGCAGCGTCTCTTGAACGCATTGGCGGATCAGGGGGCGCTGGCGATCGAGCGGGTTCATCTTGTCCAGGATATCGATCGGGTCAAACGAGTTGCAGTCGCCGATCGGCTTCGCTCGGCCCTGTTGACGTCGATCTCCCACGACCTCAAGACGCCTCTCGCCTCGATCCTGGGAGCCGCCGACACTCTGCGGGACCTTACGGAGTCGCTCGGTGATGGTGCCAAGGCCGAACTTCTAACTGTCATTATCGAGGAGTCCGAGCGCCTCAACCGCTTCATTGCCAATCTGCTCGACATGACCAAGCTCGAGTCTGGCGCCGTCATCCCCAACACCGCGCCACACTATCAGCGAGATCGTTGGAACCGCGCTGCAACGTGCCAGCAAGATCCTGGCGAAACACCGCGTGGAGGTGGAGATAG
>JBKJYG010000305.1:0-5165 GCA_046715905.1 Hyphomicrobiaceae bacterium
TGGGTGAGCCAGGTGGCGAGGCCGCCGACAATGACGCCCACCACCAGCGTACCCATGAGGTAGACGTAGAACGGCATCTCGAGCGAAACGACGGGCGCCTCGGGACGGAAGGGATCGAGCACCAGCCTGACCGCGTGTCGGTTCGACACCGCCAGCGTCACGAGCAACACGGCCATGGGAAAGGCCAGGATCAGCCAGATCACGCGTCGCAGCACGACTTAAACTCCGTTGCAGGCCGAGTGCCATTGCCCCGCGGGTCAGGCTTCCGCGTTGAGCCGCTCACGCAGCTCCTTGCCCGTCTTGAAGAACGGTACGAATTTCTCGTCCACCGTGACCGAGGTGCCGGTGCGGGGATTGCGACCGGTCCGCGGCGGGCGATGTTTGACCGTGAAGGCGCCAAAGCCTCTCAGCTCGACCCGGTCGCCCCGCGCCAAGGCATCGACGATTTCGTCGAACACGACGTTGACGATGCGCTCGATATCGCGGTGATAGAGATGCGGGTTGGAGGCAGCAATCTTGCCAATCAGCTCCGACTTGATCATGGGGCGCCTTCTCAAAACCAAATCACGCGTTGAGCTTATTTTTCAACAGCGTGCCAAATCGAGATCAGCCCGTCAAGCTGCAGGGCCGCAACACGGCTGTCACCCAGCATGGCGCTCAATCGTGCCGCATCGACGCCAAGCACGGCGCCGGCGATGCGTCCGACCAATCCCCGCACGCTCCAATCGTCGTCGCCCTTGGGACGCCAATCCACGACACGCAGGCCCTTGGCGACGCCTCGGCTCTCCTCGAGATATTTCTGAACTTCCGCCTCACCCCCGATGGCGTCGATCAGCTTGAAACCGAGCGCCTCGCGGCCGGAAAAAATGCGACCTTGCTCGAGGCCTGGAACCTGCGAGGTGTCGATCTGCCGCCGCATCGCCACCAGCCCCTTGAACCAGGACATCGACTCGGCCACCATTTTTTCGGCAGTCTCCCGGCCAGCGGAATCCATCGGCTGGAAGGGTGATGGATTGGCTTTCAGCGGGCCGCTCTTCACCTCGTTCATTTTTACGCCGAGCTTCGTCAGCAACTCCGACACGTCGGCCCACTGGAAGATCACGCCGACCGAGCCCGTGATGGTGTTGCCACGGGCAAAGATATGATCGGTCGCGAGCCCGCAGATGTAGCCGGCCGACGTCGCGATGGTGCCGAACTGGGCGATGATCGGCTTCTTGGCTGCGACGCCGCGGATGGCTTCATAGAGTGCCTCGCCGCCCGACGTGGTGCCGCCAGGGCTGTTGATCGACACGATGACGGCCTGGACGCTGTTGTTGTCGGCAAGCCGCTTCAGCAGACGCAGTTGCTCCCGGTTGTCCGTGATGAGGCCGTCGATAGTCATGCGCGCCACCTGGCGCTCGTCGCTGAAAGCTCCGCGCCCTCCCCGGAAGCCGAGCGCGCCGACGGCGATGATAGCCGCGATCACGGCGGCAACGCGCCATGCAGACACGCGCCGGCGCAGGCGCCGCCGGTCGAGCAGTGCTTCGGTTTCGAATGCCATGGGGACGGTCTCCTCGAGGGGTCGCAACGTGTCGCGCAGGATGTGCGCCGGGTCAAGGCGAGAGCCGCTGCACACGCGGGAAGACGCAAATGGGCCCCGGTATTGCCGGGGCCCACCACTCTATTGTCCGGCTCAAGCCACCGGCTCACTCCTTGTCTTCGTCGTCCTTGTCAGTGTCCTTCGCGTCGTCAGTCGTCTCGCGCTTCTTCAGGGCCGCTTTGAAGATGTCGCCGAGCGAGGCGCCGCTGTCGGAGGACCCGTATTGGGCCACCGCTTGCTTCTCCTCCGCAATTTCCAGCGCCTTGATGGACAGCGAAATCCGCCGTGAAGTCTTGTCGAAGGTGAGCACCTGAGCGTCGACCTTGTCGCCGACGTTGAAGCGCTCGGGGCGTTGCTCGGAACGGTCGCGCGACAAGTCCGAACGCTTGATGTAGCTCGTGATGTCGGTGTCGGCGATCTTGACCTGCAAGCCGTTGGCCTCGACAGCCACGACCTCGCACGTCACCGGATCCCCTTTCTTGAACTTCGACAGCGTATCGAGCGGATCACCCGCCAACTGCTTGACCCCGAGGCTGATGCGCTCCTTCTGACTGTCGACGTCGAGCACGACGGCTTTGACGTTGTCGCCCTTCTTGTAGTCCTTGATGATCTCTTCGCCGGGCTTGCTCCAGTCGAGGTCCGACAGGTGCACCATGCCGTCGACGCCACCCTCCAGGCCGATGAAGAGGCCGAATTCGGTGATGTTGCGCACCGGCCCCTCGACCACCGTCCCCTTCGGGTGCGTGGTCAGGAACGCATCCCAAGGGTTGTCCTGCGTTTGCTTCAACCCGAGCGATATGCGGCGCTTATTTGGGTCGACCTCGAGGATCTGCACGTCCACCTGCTGGCTGGTCGAGACGATTTTGCCGGGATGGATGTTCTTCTTGGTCCAACTCATTTCGGAGACGTGGATCAGCCCCTCGACGCCGGGCTCCAGCTCTACGAACGCACCGTAGTCGGCGATGTTCGTGACCGTGCCGGAGAAGCGGGCGTTGACCGGGTATTTGACCTCGATGCCCTGCCACGGATCGGTCATGAGCTGCTTCATGCCGAGGCTGATACGTTGGGTTTCGGGGTTGATGCGGATAATCTGCACCTTCACCGTGTCGCCGACGTTGACGACGTCGCCGGGATGATTGACCCGGCGCCACGCCATGTCCGTGACGTGCAGCAGACCATCGATGCCGCCCAGATCGATGAAGGCGCCATAGTCGGTGATGTTCTTTACCACGCCATCGATGACCTGGCCTTCGGCCAGCCGTGCCACGATTTCAGACCGCTGCTCGGCGCGTGTTTCCTCGAGCACCGACCGGCGCGAGACGACGATGTTGCCGCGGCGGCGATCCATCTTCAAAATCTGGAACGGCTGGTTCTGATGCATCAGCGGGCCGATGTCGCGCACCGGGCGGATGTCGACTTGCGAGCCGGGGAGGAACGCCACCGCGCCATCAAGGTCGACCGTGAAGCCGCCTTTGACCTTGTTGAAGATCACGCCTTCGACTTTCTCATTGGCCTCGAACTTCTTCTCGAGCCGGGTCCAGCTCTCCTCCCGGCGGGCCTTGTCGCGCGAGAGGACGGCCTCGCCGAGCGCGTTCTCCATGCGCTCGAGGTAGACTTCGACCGTGTCGCCGACCTTGAGCTCCGACTTGCCGTTGGCCGAGAATTCCTTGAGAGCGACACGGCCTTCCATTTTCAACCCGACGTCGATAACGGCGAGGTCCTTCTCGATTGCGGTGATCGTGCCTTTGACCACCGTGCCCTCGAACGCGGTCTCACTGCCCATGCTTTCGTTCAGCAGGGCCTCAAAATCGGCGCGAGAGGGGTTCATGTCTCTCGCCTGGCCAGTCGTAGCAGTCATCAATGCTCCTCTGATGTGTCTGTGTGTCTCTGTCGTCGTGTCAGCTTCGCTAGGTCTCAGGCCGGGTTATGTGAGCGTATGGTCCAGGCCGGCAGCCCGCGGCAATGTCGCGAGACGTCAGCTTTCAGGACCAGCGCAAGACGGACGGGACCCGCGTGAGGATCGATCGTCCCCATGCCGGGCCTCAAGCGCCGCGCCTGATTTATATCGATGTGGTCGATGCCGACGTCGGGCGGCGTTCAGCCTGCCAAACCTGGATTAGAGCTGCGAAGTGGGCAGCCCTTCATTGGCCGATCTTCCTCTTGATCAGTCCAACGGCAGCTTCGAATGCCGCATCTATAGCCAAGTTGGTCGTATCGAGCAAGATCGCGTCGGCAGCAGCCTTCATCGGCGCATCGAGGCGACCCTCATCGCGCTCGTCGCGGCGCCGGATGACCTCGAGCACGCGCTCATAGGTGACCGGCTCGCCTCGCTTTCGCAGCTCCTCGAAGCGCCGACGGGCCCGCACCTCGATCTCGGCCGTGACGTAGATTTTGACCGCCGCCTCTGGACAGACCACGGTGCCGATATCGCGGCCATCGAGCACGGCGCCGGGCTGTTGGGCAGCGAAATCCCGCTGAAAGGCCAGAAGCGCTGCGCGGACCGGGGCGAATTTGGCCACCACGGAAGCCGCATCCCCGACGCCCGGCAGCCTGAGGCTTGGGTCGGACAGCGTATCGGGATCGAGCGTCCGAGCGATGCGCGTGGCCAGACCCTCGTCTTCGAGCGACCCCTCGCGCTGCAGGATATCGCGTGCCACGGCACGGTAGAGAAGGCCCGTATCGAGGCACGAATATCCGAAATGATCAGCGATCCGCTTGGCGAGCGTCCCTTTGCCGGACGCCGCCGGTCCGTCGATGGCGATGATCATGGAAGGGTCCTGCCTAACCATCTGCCGGCATTGCTACGGCAAATCAGGTTGGCAAACAACAGCACCCATGGCCGTCGCCTGCGTGGCACGTGATGGGAAGCACCGCACCACATCGAGCGGTTGCCAAGCGGCAAAGGTTCGCGCGACCCAAGCCAACCCGCGATCGACCAGCCTTCAGCCGCCCACAACGAAAGAAGCCCCGCCTCCCGGCAGGGCTTCAATTCGATCTGCGAGGCGGGGCGGATGACCGCTCAGGCCTGTTGGATGGCCGACAACTCCCACTGGCTGGCAGAGCCGCCATTTGGCCGGCGGAAGGTCCAGATCTCCGTGACCTCCTGCGGCTCGGTCGTGTTGCCTGAAACCACCTTGCCCGTCTTCACGTCGGTCGTGGCGTCGATCATCGAGTAGCGCATGGCAACGGTTGCATAATCGCTGCCGTGCTCACGCCAGGATTCCGACAAATCCCCTTGCAGGAGCTTCGGCTCCGACAGATCGTTGCTCACGCCCTTCTTGGCGTTGGCATCGAGCTCGTGCGCGAAGTAGGACAGCATCTCCGGCGTGGTCAGCCCTTCCAATGCTTTCACGTCGGCGCGGGCAAACCCTTCCTGGACCTGGCTCAACATCCGTTCGAAGGCGTTGAAATCATCACCAGTGATCTGAAGTGCCGGCGCGGCGCCGCCGATGGAACCGGCGGCCGCACGATAGGTCGAAGTATCGGGACGCGTGCCGCTCGATGCTGACGCGGTGGCCAGCGCCGGCCGTGCGGCGTTGCCGGCCGCGCGGTTGCGGAAGAACGCGACGACCAGGTAGATCAACCC
>JBKJYG010000306.1:0-3541 GCA_046715905.1 Hyphomicrobiaceae bacterium
GGCCAATCTGCAGGAGGCCCCAATTGCCATCGAGGCGGTGCGCCGCATCGATGAGCTCTTCTCGATTGAGGTAAGCGCTGCCCCGCTAACACGTTGACGGGTCAGGTGCGGGGATTTTGGTGTAAGCCCAGGGCATGAGGTCGTCGATCTTTGACGCTGGCCAGCGGTTGACGAGCTTCGTGAGCGTGTCGGCGAGCCAGGCGTGCGGGTTCACACGAGAGAGTTTGCAGGTCTCGATCAGTGAGGCGATGATCGCCCAGTTGGTGCCGCCTTCGTCGCTGCCGGCGAAGAGTGCATTCTTGCGATTGAGTGCGATGGGACGGATGCTGCGCTCGACCGTGTTGGAGTCGATCTCGATGCGGCCGTCGTCGAGGAAGCGGGTCAAGCCGTCCCAGCGGTTCAGGCCATAGCGGATCGCCTCCGCGGTCTCGGAGCTGCGCGGCAGTTTCGCGAGTTGCTCGCCGAGCCACGTTTTCAGCGCATCGACGAGTGGTTTCGTGCGGTCTTGTCGTGCCGTGCGGCGCGCGTCGGCGTTATGTCCGCTGATCTCTGTTTCGATGCCGTAAAGCGCGCCGATCTTGTCGAGCGCGGCTGTGGCGATCGGTGCATTCCCGCCCTTGGCGATGTCATAGAACTGGCGCCGGAAGTGGCTCCAGCAGTAAGCGAGCGTAACGGCGCCACCAGGGCGCGTGGCGTCCGCAAGCCCGTTGTAGCCGGCATAGCCATCGATCTGCAGCGTGCCATTGAAGCCGACGAACAGCGCGCGTGCGTGCTCACCGCCGCGGCCGGGCGCGTAGCTGTAGGCGACGGCCGGCGGGTCGCTGCCGCCCCACGGTCGGTCATCACGCGCGATGGCCCAGAGATAGCCGGTTTTCGTCTTGCCGCGTCCCGGATCGAGCACTGGGCAGCGTGTTTCGTCGCAGAACAGCTTCGATGAGCCTTTCAAGATCTCGATCAGCCGCGCATGCAGCGGCTGGAGTTCGGCGGCAGCGAAGCCGACCCAGTGGCACAGCGTCGAGCGATCGAGCGTGATGCCCTCTCGCGCCAAGATCTGCGCTTGGCGATACAGCGGCAGATGATCGGCGTATTTCGCGACGAGCACGTCGGCGACAAGGGCTTCCGTCGGGATGCCGCCTTCGATCAGACGCGGCGGTGCGGGTGCCTGAACGATGCCGGCGACGTGGTCAGCGCCGGTCTTCTCGCAACGTCGGCAAGCATATTTCGGACGCCGCGTGACGAGTACGCGCAGCTTCGCCGGAACCTTGTCGAGCCGTTCGGATGTGTCCTCGCCGATCTGGTGGAGACCCCCGCCGCAGCAGGAACACGCCCTCGTCTCCGGCTCGACGACGATCTCTTCGCGCGGCAGATGCGCCGGCAGATGGCCGCGGTTGGCGCGGCGCTTGCGTGTGCTCGCTGCTTTCAGATCCGCATCGGTCTTTTCGAGCTTCGCTTCTTCGGCGGCAACCGCCGTCTCGATGTCTTCGAGCCCGAGGTTCAGTTGATCGGTGTTGATCTTCTCAGACTTGCGGCCGAAGTGGGCGCGGCGCAA
The DNA here is from genome assembly GCA_046715905.1 of Hyphomicrobiaceae bacterium. Classification (GTDB taxonomy): domain Bacteria; phylum Pseudomonadota; class Alphaproteobacteria; order Rhizobiales; family Hyphomicrobiaceae. The sequence continues at coordinate 1,550 of JBKJYG010000306.1, forward strand.
TTGAGCCAGAAGATGGCGAAGCCGATCGCTCTGCGCGCGCTCCGCAAGAAGCAGCGCTTTCAGCGCGGCGACGTCATCCGGCAGGTCTTCCAGCGCCAAAGACATGCAGGCAGACTTGCCGATTTGCCCGTCGCCGCGCCAGCATCTCGATGCACGCCGAAGTGGATCACTGCGCCGCTGTGGGCCGCGCGACACGCTGCGCATGAACGCGCGACCAGTCGAGACCTTCGAGCAGCGCCGACAACTGCGCCGGCGACAGGCGCATCACGCCGTCTTCGACCTTCGGCCAGCGGAACTTGCCGCCTTCGAGGCGCTTTGTGAGCAGGCATACGCCCGTACCGTCCCAGAACAGCAGCTTCACGCGATCGGCCCGCTTCGAACGGAACACATAAATCACACCCGAATAGGGCTCGAGTTTCAGCTCCGCAGCGATGAGTGCGGCGAGCCCATCCATGCCTTTACGAAAGTCGACCGGCTTGGTCGCGATCAAAACCCTGACGTTCGTCGGCGGCGCGATCATGCCAACGCCCTCAGAGCCTTCAGAACGATGGCCAGCGTCTTCGCGTCCGCCGCGCCGTGAATGCGCACCGTCGCCGGGCCGATGCTGATTTCGATCGATACGGGTTCGGGCACCGACTTAGCCACAGGCACTGGCTCGGTCTCGTTCCTCGCAAATGCCCCAACGTCCAACACGGCCGTCGCAAACGTCGGCACGGCGACTGCGGCTTTCGCCGACCGCAGGGCCAAGGCGTCGGCCGGATACCGCTTCATCCAACCGAACAGCTGAGACGGGTTGACGTCGTGGCGCCGCGCCACGTGCGAGACAATTGCGCCGGGCTCCCGCGCTTCAGCGACGATGGAGATTCTGGTCTCGTCCGGCCACTTCCGCCGACGCTCGACACCGAGAACCTCGCCCCGCCGCGTCCGGACAGGCGAAGCAACGTCAATAACAACGTCGTTATGGATAGTCCGATCGCGCGCCATCATCGCGCACCTTGCCCACCGTCATCGGACCAGCCAACGTGGGACCGGCGCATCTTGCCATTATAAGCCTCTGACACGGCTTTCAGAAGCGTGTCCCAGACACCGGCCTTGCGCCAACGCACGAAGCGATTGTAGCAGGTTGTGTACGGACCATATCGCTCTGGAATGTCAGCCCATGGTGAGCCAGATCGAAGCCGCCAGAAAATACCATTCAAAACACGGCGATCTTCCACTCGAGCCACACCACGGGATTTTCGCGGTAGCAGCGGATCGATGATCGCCCATTCCGCATCGGTGAGTTCGTAACGGCGCAGTTGTCCCATCTCAGCCTCCCTCGACTGAGACTGTGAATCACTGTTCGCGTCGCTTGGGAATCCCGTTTATGAGTTTATGACCTAGGGTACCATGCTGCATATAACTTCCCCTGTCCAGGTTTCGAGCCGATGCATGATATCCTTGAGACGCCTATGCCGGTGGCCGGCTTTGAGCGCGATTACGAGATCGGCGGTGCTCGTGAACCGGAACTTCCAACCCCGGTGGGCCGCGAGCAAGGATGGTGCAACCAGCGTACGGTGCGCAGCTTTCTAAATACGGTGAATTTGGATCCGGGATTTCAGGGTCAACTCTTGCACGCGGGCGCAGTATAAGAAATGGGCAGCGTCTCTCGCTGCCCGACCAAAGCAGGAGACCAATCATGAAAACTACGCATTGGGCTGTCGGTGCGGTCGCCGCCCTGGCACTGAATGTTTCGATCGGCAGCGCTCAAGCCGCGCCGAGCGGTGTCATCGTCGATCTCAAGGCGGCAGTTGGCGCGACTTCGAATGCGCAAAAGGTCCATCAGCGCTGCTGGTGGCATGACGGGCACCGGCATTGCCGCCGCTATGTGCGTTCCTACCGATACTATTATGATCGTCCGAGCTACTACTACGGCTCGCCCTACGGTTACGGTCCGGGCATTGGATTGTATTTCGGCGGCGGTCATCATCACCACCGCGGTCACCACCATCA
>JBKJYG010000307.1:0-7524 GCA_046715905.1 Hyphomicrobiaceae bacterium
ATTGTTGGAAGGCTTGTGGACGGAAAACCGTTGACCTTCCGCTGCTCCAGGCTTGCGCGGCCCAGACGCAACGGGGCCGGTACGGCCCGGTGCCGGCAGGATCAGTCCGTTTGTCACCGAAGCGGGCTCTGCGCGTTCAGGGACCTCGCGCGGGGAGCCGACGGGCGTCAACTTGTCGGCTAAGGCTGGCCGGGCCGGCTTGACCCAAGCCCGCTTGGCGCGTTGGGACTTCGGTGCCTCGGCCTCTGAGGCGCGCTGTCGCCACCTGCTGCAAAAGCATCAATGGCCTCGACCACCGCTGCGTCATCGGCATCCGTGGTCGCCCGCACGCGCGAGATGTGGCCTTCCTTCTGCTTGTTCATGCGCACCGCGGCATCGAACTGATCCGCGACTTCGCTCAGGATCTGAAACCTCGTGTCGCGATCGTGGATCTTGATGGCGCCGATCTCGGTTTTCGTAATGTTGCCAGCCTTGCAGATCAGTGGCAGCAACCACCGCGGATCGGCATTGCGGTCGCGACCGACGTTCAGCCTGAACCAAGTGAAGTCGCGTGCGTCCTGTTCAAAACGGCGGGCGGGGGCCGCAGGGCGCGGCACCGCTCCCTCGGACGTTGGGCCGAAGGGCGCCCTGCCGCGAAAGTTCGCGTGATCGGGAGCGCGCGAACGCGGCTCGCGGCGCGGCGATGCTGCGTCGTCCACAAGATCCTCGGGTGCGGGCAACCGGGCGCGATGAATACGGACCAGCGCCAGGGCGATCTCGTCGGCGGAGCGGGCGCCCTGCAACGCTTGCACCAGAGCCGCATCGGCATCGATCGCAAGCTCGGTGAAGACGGGATCGGTGAGGAAGCGCTCCTGATCTCGCGCGCGAATCTCGTCGGCGGAAGGCGCCGGACCCCAGGCCACCCGGACCTTTGCGGCGGCCAGCAGCAGGTCCGCCTTGCGCCGCTTGTTATAGGGCACGATCAGGGTACACAAACCCTTCTTGCCCGCCCGGCCCGTGCGCCCGGAACGATGAAGCAGCGTCTCGCGATCGTTAGGCAGATCGGAGTGGATCACCAGGGCCAGGTCGGGAAGATCGAGGCCGCGGGCCGCCACGTCGGTTGCGACCAGCACTCGGGCGCGCCCGTCTCGCAGGGCCAGGAGCGCCTGGGTGCGTTCGGCCTGAGTAAGCTCTCCAGACAACGCCACCGCCTGGAAGCCGCGCTCCAGCAGCCGCGCGTGCATGCGTTTGACGGCTTCACGGGTGGCACAAAATACCAGCGTTGCGCGCATCTCGTGGAAGCGCAGCACGTTGACCACCGCATTCTCGATATCGCAAGCGGCGACCCGGATGGCGCGGTACTCGATATCGGCGTGCTGTTCATCGCTGCGCACCGTCGCGATGCGCAGGGCATCGCGCTGAAACCGGCGTGCAAGGTTTTCGATCTCGCGCGGCAGGGTGGCCGAGAACATCAGCGTCTGGCGACTGGCGGGCATGGCGCCGAGAATGAATTCCAGATCCTCGCGAAAGCCCAGATCGAGCATCTCGTCGGCCTCGTCGAGGACGACGATCTTGAGTTTTCCCAGGTCGAGGCGCCGGCGCTCCAGGTGATCGCGCAGCCGCCCCGGCGTGCCAACCACGATATGTGCGCCCGATGCCAGTTGACGCGCTTCGGCACGTGCATCCATGCCGCCGACGCACGTGATGATCCGGGCGCGAGTGTCGGCATAAAGCCACTCCAGCTCCCGCTGGACCTGCAATGCCAACTCGCGGGTGGGCGCAACGATCAAGGCCCTCGGCTCGACAGCGCGCTCAAAGCATGGAGCCTGCTCCAGCAGCGTCGGCGCCATGGCAAGGCCAAAGGCCACCGTCTTGCCCGAACCGGTCTGGGCGGAAACGAGCAAGTCCTGGCTGGCCGCGGTCGCCTCAAGGACCGCGAGCTGCACGGCCGTGGGTACCGTATAGCCGCGAGCGGCGAGGGCGCGCGAGAGCGCCGGATGAGTCGATGGGAATGTCATGATGAAATCGCTTTTCGCGGGGGTGGGGCTTGCCGTTCGCGCCCAAACCACAGGCGCAGGCCGAGCGCCTGTTTGATGGGTTGTTAGCCCGTCTTGCCGCGGAGCACCAGCCCGCATGAGGTCGCGGTTGACGCGCAAACCTTAATTCATGTCCCGAATGCGGTGGGATTCGAGGCCCAGCGCTGGCAGCCTCGACCGACCCCGCCGTACCGCAGAAGCTTCAACCCTTACGCTTTTTCCGGGCGGCATAGCGGGCATCGCGGGCCGCTTTTTGCTCGGCAGCCAGGGCGACCTGCCGGTCGGCAACCTCTCGGGCGTCGCGCTTCTCTCGCGTCTCCCGCTCAAGGCGCTCCGCCGTCTCCCCCTCGATCCGCTGCTTTTCGGCCAATGCTTTGGTTGCGACCCGCTCCGCGCGCCGCGCTTCCCGCGCTGCGGCCGTGGCCTGCTGCGCGGTCCGGCGCTCGACGACGGCCGGATCGTCGGGCCCGGGCATCGCCCGCCGCTTTTGCAGCAGGGCTTGCCTCGCCTGCGCGGCATTGCTCAGCCGATCGGAAAAACTCTTGTCTTTGAAGTCTTTCATGCCCGTCCATGTTTCGCTGTCAGTCCAGAGCGGCTGCGTGCAACGAAGCAGCGCTCTTCGGAGTCGGCCGACTTTGGCCTGCGGATCACACTCCTAACATGCCCGGAAGCGGATCGCGGATCAAGGAGGCGCGCTTATCCGCGCCTCACGATTCAGTCCACCCGGGACGGTGATCCATTCGTTTCGATGAAGATCCCCTTAAGAGAGCCGGACGGCCTATTCCGAGCGAGGACGTTTCAGGCTGGACTGCCTGGGTCGCCGACGGTCAACCTCAGGTCGAGACGCAACGCGCGTTCTATAGGCCGCGTTGTAGATCCGATCGGCCACCCTGGCGCCGGACTCCGCACCGCGCTCGCAATCGAAATTCCAATGCACACCCAAATACACGCGGCTGCGGTTGTTGTCCTCAATCAGCCGATCGATACTGTTATAGCGCAACGGCATATAAGGGCGCGGACGGTTGGTGAAGTTGTCGATCGAAACACCGTTGAGCTCGTCGGAGACGAATTCGATCGGCGGGTCGAGGCGGTCAGGCGCTGAGCGGGTCTGCGCGCGCTCAGCTCGCACACGTTTGAGAATGTTGAAGCAGGCGCTGCCAAACGTGGAATGTCCCGAAGGATAGGCCGGAAAGTTGGGTGTGAAGGCCGCGAGCTTATAGGCGAGCGCCCGGCTCGCGGGTTCGGGCAGAGTGTTCTCCCCGGCGCCGAGAAAGTTCTGGGCTGTCGCCCGGGACTGAGTATCGCGGCCAAGCGCGAATTGCGTTGGATTGGTCCTCGGCGATCCGAAGGGCCGCCAATCGCTCACGTCAGACTGCAAAGATTGCCGGATCGCAACCACCGGCCGCCAAATGCCATATCGGTATTTTGCTTCCCAGCACACAATGCCCGCATCAGCCATGGCGAGATTGGCCAGCGCCAAAAGCCGCGCGAGTTCGGGTATCGACATGCCGTCCTCTTCGGCGATCTGGCGCAAGACCTGATTGTAGAGACGGGGCGGCGTGCCGATCAGGCGCGCACCGTCATAGGCCCAGAACAGGCCATAACGAACCTGCTCGGGCGTGGGTCGGTCGGCGTGATAGACACCAACCCGCCGCACCTCTTGGAAATCACGCCGATACTCGTCGTCGCTCTCGGATGGCGGCCGGGGTGGCCCGTAATCGGAAACATCACCAAAGCCCGCGTCCAAGGGCGACATCCGCCCCCAATGGACGCCGTAAAACCCCTGGTCGGCGTTGAAAGGGTCGACCGTATGGCCCCTCGGCCGCGGGACGTAGGGCGTGGGCGCTGAGAAAACGGCATTGCGGATGGACGTCCAATCCCACCGCGAGGTGAAGGCCTCGTTGCGCGCGAACGCCAGACCAGCCTCCCATGATGACAGGGCGGCGGCCGGGTGGGCATCGAGAAACTGGATGCGCTGGGATCCGATGTATTGCGAATGCGCGGGCGTACCGAAGATAAACTCGAGGATCCAAGCCGCAGCGCCGCCAACGAAAGCGTCCGGAAATTCGGGAAAAGAAATACGTGATCGTACAAGGAAGGGCTCGAAATCAGCCCCGTACGCGGCCGCCACCGCATCCGCCATCACGATATGCACCAAGCCCAAGGCACGCGCGCTGGCGCAGGGACCCGGCGCTCTAGCGTCCTTGGCGTCGACGCTGTGGTCGAGTGCCACGAGCTGCAGACTGGCCTCATTCCAGAACAGGATTGGATTGTGCTGGCGCCGGGGCAGCTCCCGGCTGCGCGTCGCCTCTCCGTAGGCGCCCAGGTTCATTGTGTCGCGGCCCCCGGTTAGGCTCTCCCGCGCAGGTTCAGGCCTCGGACGAGCCCGCTCGGACGTCCCGCGACCGCGCTCTTGAGCGGCCGCGCCGGCACTGGTGAGACCCGCCGCTGCAGTCAGCCCAAACTTGAAGATGGTGCGGCGATCGAAGCTTGATTTTGTCATTGTTCGCGATCCATCGAATGGCAATTCAGCAGCAGTTTGCGACGTCCTATGGCGCCATAACGAAGAAGACCCCGGGTTGGTTAACCATGACGCGAAATTTATTTTGTCAGGAGCGAACTGAACCAAGGCTGAACGTCAAAAGGTTGCCGGGCCAGACCGAAAGCCCGATGATTGACCGATCAGCGGTGGGGGAGCGTTCGACATGCAGATCATCGACGTGCATTCGCACTGGGGCACTCGGCGAGGCTACCCCCTCCAGACAACGGCGGAGTTGGCTCAGCAGCGCACGACCTGGAATTCCCCGACGCACTACCAGACCGAACACGAGATGGCCGATTACTTCCGGATATCGAACGTCCGCGCCATCCTCGATCTGGGGTTTGCCAAATTCGAGCCCCTCGAGACCATGCGAGAGCTCCACGACTACGCGTTTCAGACGGAACGCGCGCATCCCGACGCCATTCTGGGGCACTGGGTCCACATCGATCCGCATCGGACCGGAAAGGACGGACTGGGGGAATTGCGCCGTTGCATCGACCAACGTACCGGGTTCCTTGGTTACGCGATCTCAGCGTCGAAATCGCCGCCCGCGAGCGATCCGGCCTATGATCCGTATTATAAGCTGTGCATCGAAGCTGGGATCCCCGTACTCATCTTTGTCGGCACGACGGGCCTTGGCGCTGGACTGCCCGGCGGTGATGGCGTCATCCTCGATCACTGCCATCCGCGCCATCTCGATTGGGTGGCAGCGCACAATCCCAAGCTTCACATCGTTGCCGCGCGGCCCGGCTGGCCGTGGCAAGCCGAAACCATCGCGGTGCTCCTGCACAAGCGCAACATCTGGTACGAATTGCACGGATGGTCTCCCAAGTATCATACAGCGGACATGAAGCATGAAATACCCCGCCGCTTGAAGGACCGGGTGCTGTTCGCCGCCGACTACCCGCTATTCACATATGAGCGGCTTGTGCGCGACTGGCGTGCCGAGGGATATGCGGAAGAGGTGCTCGAAAAAGTCTTTCATCAAAACGCTGAGCGTTTTCTCGACAGCCTGGGTGTCAAATGGACCTTGACTTGAAGGGTCGCGTCGCCATCGTCGGCGGCGCCAGCATGGGTATCGGGTACGGCATCGCGCGTACTCTGGCCGCGGAAGGCGCACGGCTTGCGATCACGGCGCGGCGCGATCCGGGCCTTGCAGAAGCAGCCGAGCGGATCCGCGCCGAAACCGCTGCTGAGGTGCTGCCGATCCTGGCCGATTGCCGGCGGGCCGACGATTGCACGCGCGTTATCGAGACGGTGACGGCCAAGCTTGGCGGGATCGATATTCTCGTTAACAACGACGGCGCGCCACCGCTGGGTGACCTCAGCAGCTTTGATGACGCGGCCTGGGCCAAGGCCATCGAGCAGAACTTCATGTATGTCGTGCGCATGGCGCGCGGCGCGGTGCCCCACATGCGAGCGCGGGGCGGCGGCAGCATTCTCAACATCATGGCTATTTCGGCGCTGCAGCCCATTCCCGGGTTTGGTCTCTCCGTGGCCACCTGGGGTGGGGCCATCGGCTTTGCCAAGACGCTGTCGCTCGAAGTGGCGCGTCACGGCATCAACGTCAACACGATCTGTCCTGGCTACATCGAGACGCAACGGCTGGAGAAGGTGTTTGCGGCCAGCGGCGAAGACCCTCAGGCCATGCGTATCAAACTAGCGGCCGAGATTCCGATGGGCCGCATCGGCACGGTCGACGATATCGCCGCCCTGGCCGCGCTTCTGGTGTCGCCCCGCGGCCGCTACACGACCGGCGCCGCAATCGCCGTCGATGGCGGTCTGCTGCGCTCGGTACGGTGAACACAAGGATCAGTGGCATGCCGTTCACGACCGTCCTCAATCCTGAGCTTGCCCAGCGCTATCGGCGCAATGGTGACTGGACCAACCAAACCGTGTTTCAGCTCATCGAGGCGCGCGCCGCCGCTTGTCCCGAGCGCGAAGTGTTCGCAGACGCCAACGAGCGGATCACGTATGGCGAGTTCGCGAACCGCATCGAGCGCTGCGCGGAATTCCTGCGCCAGCTCGGCATCGTCAAAGGCGACGTCGTCACCGTGCAATTGCCCAACCGGATCGCGTTTCCAGTCGTCTACGTGGCTCTGGAGCTGATCGGCGCCATAGGCAACAAAGTCAATCCCGATTTCCGCGTACGCGAGCTCGACTACATTCTCAGGTTCTCCGGAAGTCGCGCCTTCATCTGCGCCGATCAATTCCGAGGCTTCGATTACGTGCCGATGGCCCGGCATCTGCAAGCAACCATTCCCGAACTCGCGCACATCGTGTTTGCCGGCGGTTTGGTCGAGGGTGAGGCGCATCTCGAGACGGGGCTCGCGCGCTGCGAGCCGATCGCGGCTGAACACCGCGTGCGCATGGATCCAGACCAGATCTTCCGCATGGCCTTCACTTCGGGCACCACGGGCGATCCAAAATGCGTGCTGCATTCTTTCAACACCACGACCTGCGCCGTCCACATCATCAACGACGACATGCGCGTGACCGCGGATGACGTGCAGCTTGTCTATCTGCCGGTGTGTCTCAACTGGGGCTACCTCTGCCTGCTGCAAACGATCCTCGCGGGCGGCCGAGCGGTGCTGATGGAGCGGTTCTCGGCGCTGGCTGCGCTCGAGACGATCCAGCGCGAGCGGGTGACGTACATTGCCACGGCGCCGGCCTCGATCGTTGCCATGCTGAACGAGCCCCGGCTTGCGAGTTTTGACCTGTCCTCCTTGAGGGTGGTCATTACCGGCGGCGCATCCGCCGCGATAGGAACGATCAAAGACTATCAAACCCGCATGAAGGGCCATCTGATCGAGCTGTACGGCATGCTCGAAACCGGGTTTCACACCTACACGCGATTTTCCGATGACCCGCTCAAAGTCAACGGTACGATCGGGCGCGTGGTGGCCAAGATGAAACTCCGCATTCTCGATGAGGCCGGTTCGGAGGTGCCTCACGGCGAGATTGGCG
>JBKJYG010000308.1:0-3139 GCA_046715905.1 Hyphomicrobiaceae bacterium
GTCGAATCAAGCTTGCGACCATCGCCCGCGTAGGCATCGATGCTGTACTTGGCCAGCACATTCTGGCCCCGCCGGCTCATCTCCTGGCCCTTGGGGATGAGATCCTTTTCGATCACGGTCGGCGGCAGGTGCCACACGGGATTGAAATTCAGCTCGTGAATGGCCGAGCGCAGGATCGGCGTTTGGCGATCGAGCTTACCGACGACCCCCGCATGCCGCGAGACGATGCGATTGTTCTCGACAGCCTCGATCTGGGCTGCGGGGATGTTGACCACGACGTATTTCTTCGGCTGGGCCTTGGCTAGCTCCTGCAATCGCGACAGGTTGGTGCGCAACTGTCCCAGGCGCGCAATCGCGGGAACGTTGAGGGCGGCCACGGTGCGCTTGTCGGCATGACCGGTGGGCGTCAAGCCGTTCGAAGCCTGGAACCGCTTCACGGCCTTCTCGATGCCGGCGTCATAAGTGTCCGAGCCCGCACCATCCTCCGGCCTCAGATCTCCCGACAGCAACAGCCGCGTCCGCAGCATTGGAATGGAGCCGCCGCTCGATCCGGGCTGCAGTTGGGCGTCGGGAATGGCAGGCCATCCGCCTCGATCGACGACATCGCTGTAGCGCCTGATGGCGGCCTTGAGGGCGTTCATGTTCTCCGGCGAGAGTGTCGGGAAGCCCTTGGGCGGATTGGCCTCCCACTGCTTGGCAAACGATACGTCGAAGGCTTGGTCGGCCGCCGCAATGCTCTGCGGCGCGAATGGCATCCACGAGCGATCGCCGTCATAGGCGCGGACGGGTGAGCCGATGCTCAGCGCGCACAGGGCAATCATGAGGCTCAGGGCAAGGAAACGTCCCCCGTGCAGACCAGCAACGGACGTCGTGATCTTGAGGCAGCGAAGCATTGAAAATCTCATATGGCGGTCCACGCATCCTTAACCCTATCACGCAGGAGCATGGTGAATAGTTCCGGCGGCGTGTTCGCGGCTGCCCGCCTGGATCTTGTAGCGTGGCGCCTCTTGTCCAGCATATCCGCCCGCATGAGAAGACGGGAAACGGCGATGGCGCTCATACGGCCGGGCCTGTGATGCGCCAGGGCCACGGACGTCAGCCCGGCGCAAAGTTTATGAGTTCGCACAACGCAAACAGCCCGGCCAAGCGGCCGAGCCCGTGACGCCGGCGCGCGCTAGAGGATCAGAGGCGGTAGCGGATCTGGTCGGACCAGAAGCGTTCAAGGCGAACCAGGGCGCGGTTGAGGGACTGCATATCGCTTCGCGGGACTTCGCCGACCGCCTCGATCGAGCGCATCTGGCGCTGATAAAGACTCGTGACAACGTCGCATGCAGCCTTGCCTTTATCGGTCAGGCTCACCCTCACCGAGCGGCGGTCCGTCGCCGAACGCTTGTAATGCAGGTACCCCATATCGACGAGCTTCTTGAGATTATAGGAGACATTGGAGCCCAGATAATAGCCGCGGGTCTTCAATTCGCCTGCTGTCAGCTCACTGTCCCCAATGTTGTAGAGGAGCAAGGCCTGCACGCTATTGAGCTCGGCTTCGCCAACGCGATCAAATTCATCCTTGATGACGTCGAGGAGCAAACGGTGCAGCCGCTCGATCAAGCGCAACGCCTGCAGGTACTCACCGCGATAGGTCTCATCCTGCGGTGCAACTCGCGATCGCGCCATTTCCGTTGCAACACCCATATCCTGCCTCGTTCATCTGTCTCGATCCGGCCCTTGGTTTTTCGCCGGGTTATCGACAATCTACGAGCCGAAATTAAAGGTTGCGCTAAAGGACATACTCAACCGGGTGTTAATGATTGTGCGCCGATTGAGCGATCATCAAGCGCGCAGGATGGCTGTCACAGGTCGCGGCGCGAGCCTCAGCTCTTGCGATCCGAGGTCGGCGAAGTAGGAGGCAAGACCATCATCCTGAGCCGTGCCGGCAGGGCGGGTGTTGACGTGGTGGAACACGCGATAGTCCTGGCGCAGGGTTTCCATCACACTCAGCGAGCGGGCCCGCGCCAAGGCCTCAAGCGTTAGATCCAGACTGATTTGGGATCGCGACGCCAATCGGGCCAGTACGTCGCCACACCAACGGGCGTCGGCCTGCCGTGGCGCCGTCAACTGATCGAGGATTTCCGTGATCTCGCCCGTCGAAAAGTAGCGCTCGATCAGATGCAGCTCGCCGGCCAGTTCCCCTTCGCCCGGGTCGCGATGCAGACTGTCGAGAACGGGATCGACGGGATCAGCATCGGCCAGGCGCATCTCAATGTCCGCAAAGACTTCGGAGGCGATGCAATGCGTGGCCAAGCCGAGCCGGAAGGCGTCGGCCGGGCCCAAGCTCCGCCCCGTCAGCGCCAGATAGCGCGCAACCGGAGGAGCCAGCGCCGCCAGCGGGTGCAGGACGCCGCAATCGGGAATGAGCACCGGCCCGCCAACCGAAAACTGCAGGCTGCAAGCCGGTCCGGCAACCCGATGCGTGCCAAACAGGGTTGCACCTAAGCCCTGCCCCACCACCGGGCCGTCGATCAGGGCGACGGTCGGCTTGGAAAAGCAATCGTGAGTCCAAACGAACTCCAAGCGTTCCCGATAGGCGGAGCAGAGGGCTACGGCCTGCTCGGCACTCGGGCCGGTCGGGGCCCTATCCGCCAGCCCTGATCTGAAACCGCGAAACTCGGCATCAACCGAGAACGCATCAGGACAGCTCGACCGCAGTATAACTGCGTAGACCTCGGGATCGCGGGCAAAGCGGGCGTAGGCGGCTGACAGGCCGGCCGCCATGGCGCGGGATAGGGCGTTGCCGGCCATGGCATCATCCAGTGTGACGACCGCCGTCGCCGCGCGGCGCACGATCGACAATCCCGCCACGGAAGGTTCGGCCACTCGGCTCATCATTTCCACTCGCGCCGTCAGCGCCGACGCCCACGCGCCGGCATCTATGGCGCTCATCCCGCAGGAGCAAGGCGGTGATTTGCCACCGCATCCGCACGGCGGCGGGGCGCCGAGAGCGATGCGAGGCGGATCGTTGTCGGAAAAGCGTCACTATGACGCAGATCCGTGCCGTGTTAGCGTCCGCATCGGGTTGGGTGGGGAATCCGATGCGTGAGCGTGTCGCCGTGTTGATGCTCGTCGGCACCATGCTGTGGGG
>JBKJYG010000309.1:0-2719 GCA_046715905.1 Hyphomicrobiaceae bacterium
GTGCGCTGGACCATCAGGTCGAAAACCAAATTGTCGCTGAAGGCCTGGCCCGATTTAAAATAGGCAATGAAGCCGAACAGTATGCCGAGCACCATTAGCTTAAAAGCCGTCGGGAAGCCCAGCATGATCGCCGCGACGATGAGCGACAGCATCAACAGCCCGAGTGAGGGGTCGCTCATAGGCCTTGATCTCCGCCGCGGCCCCGTTGGCGGGCTATCTCGTCGATCTGATGGGCGCGCTCGACGGCGAGCCTGCGTGTCTCGTCATCGACGTGCTCGCTGCCGGCCAGTTGCTCCTCGATGACGTCGGTTTCAGAGACGTCTTTCAATCGGCTGGGCCATTCACCCGTTCTGAGGCAAACGAGGCATCGCACGATCTCGGCCAGGCCTTGCAACAGCACCAGAGCCCCCGCGATGGGGATGATGGTCTTGAAATGATAAACCGGAGGCCCGTCCGCGGTGACGTTCGAGTGTTCCCCAATGCGCCAGGAGTCAGCGGCGTAGTAGGAGCCAGCGTAGACGAGCGCCGTGATTCCCGGAATGAAAAACACCACGTAGAGGATCAGGTCGAGTGAGGCCTGAGTGCGTGGTTTGAAAGAGCTGTAGAGAAAATCACCGCGGACGTGCCCGTTTTGCGCCAACGTGTAGGCGCCGCACAGCATGAAGAGAGTGCCGTATAACATGTTTCCGGCATCGAAGATCCACGCCGTGGGCGCGTTGAGAAGGTAGCGTTTGAAGACTTCGGCGCAGATAAGCAGCATCAACCCGACGATCAACCAGGCGGCGGCTTTGCCGATCCAGGTGCTGATTCCGTCAATGGCATGAAGGAAGCGTTCAACGCGCATAGGGAGCGGCCCGGTTTGGCATCAGGGCAACGAGACGCGGCACATCTCAGGCCGTCCGACAGTAAAAGTGCCGCGCCGTTGATCAAGGCGTGTCAGGTCTTCTTGGCTACGCCGCTGGGCCCGAAATAGTGATCGTAGGCCATGCGTCGGTTGACGACGGTGTCCTGCTCCCACTGGGTTGCTCGGCGGGCGAACGTGAGCTGCGATTCCAGGATTTCCTTGAACAGGGGGTTTTCGCCGGCTTTCTTTGCGACCACCTGATCATAGACTTCGAGTTGCTGTTTGAGGATTGCGTCAGGCGTCTTGTAGAACTTGACGTTGTCCTTGCTCTGCAGCTCCTGGTAATCCTTGGAATAGCGATCGATGGCTTTCCAGGACATATCGGCGGACGCTGCCTCGACCGCGTTGCCGATGATCGCCTTTATGGTCGCGGGCAGCGCCTCAAATTTGCCCTTGTTGAACATGATCTCGAACTGCTCGGCGTTCTGGTGATAGCTCTGGAGCATGCAGATCTTCGAAACGTCGGCGAATCCCAGCAAGCGGTCCGACGAGGCGTTGTTGAATTCCGCCGCGTCGAGCAGGCCGCGATCCATTGCCGAGACGATCTCGCCGCCTGGCAGCGCGTTGACCGCCGCTCCCATGCCGGTGAACACGTCGATCGAAATCCCGACCGTCCGGAATTTGATACCTTTGAGATCGTCCGCCTTGGCAATCGGCTTCTTGAACCATCCCAGTGGTTGCGTCGGCATTGGGCCATAGGGGAAGGAGACGACATTGGCCCCGATCGAGGCATAAAGCTTTTCGAGCAACTCCTTGCCGCCGCCGTATTTGTGCCAGGCGAGCAACATGTTGGCATCCATGGCGTAGCCCGGACCCGATCCCCAGAGCGCCAGAGCTGTCTGTTTTCCGTAGTGATAGGCCAGCACGCCGTGACCGCCATCCAGGGTGCCCTTCGATACGGCGTCGAGGAGACCAAACGCGGGGACGACGGCACCTGCCGGCAAAACGTCAATCTTGAGATCGCCGCCGGTCATATCGTTGACCTTCTTAGCGAAATCGAGCGCATACTCGTGAAAGATGTCCTTGGAAGGCCAGGTGCTTTGCCACCTCATATTGGTGGGCCCTTGCGCCTTGACGATTGCGGGGGCGGTGACTACGGCTGCTGCTGTCAGTGCCGAACCTTTGAGAAATCTGCGGCGCGTGGCCTTTTCTCTGATCTTTGACACGGCATTTCCTCCTGGGTTGTTTTCCTTTTGTCCACATTAAGACAGCATCGAAATGCCTTCGCAAGATCCGGGCATTGAAAACAGGGCAGGGGACGCCTTTAGTCTAACACGTCTGACTCTGAGGCCGCGCTCGTTACGGTGATGATCAACACTAGAATCCTCAACCAGTTCTCAAACTTGACCCCCGGTTTGCTGCTGCCGCTGCACGGCGCCAACTCGTTCGCATGCCTGCCTGACACGATGGAATTCCTGCTCACCGGCGAACGGCGGGGACCGCTTATCGATCCGTCGTGCTTCGGCGGCGACTATCCCGCGCCGCGTCGGATCGTGTTGTTCTTCATCGATTCTTTCGGATGGCAGTTCTGGCAACAGTACGGCGAGCGATTTCGCATCACCCGACAGGTTCTGGACCGGGGCATCCTGTCGCCGATCTCGGCATTGTTCCCCTCGACGACGGCCGGCTCCGTCACGACCCTCAATCTCGGGGTACCTCCCGCCCAGCACGCCATATTCGAGTGGAACATGTATGTGCCGGCGTATGGGCAAACCATTCAGTCGCTGGCCTTCGCGCAGCTCGGGCGTCGCGCTGGCACCTGTCTGGAGCTGGGTTTTGATCCCGCGGCCATGTTCGAGGTTCGCGAGACCACGC
>JBKJYG010000310.1:0-5487 GCA_046715905.1 Hyphomicrobiaceae bacterium
ACTTGCCGAGCGGGTGGATGCGCTTGAGTTCGTCCGGAGCCGGCCCGCCCAGGTTTCGGCGATATCGTACGACGTCGTAGTCAAGGCCGAGCTCTTCGAGCAGCCAGAGGACGCGGGTGGACCGTGAATAGTCCAGATGGTGCAACGTGATCATGACCTGCCCTCGAATGCGGACGTGAAGAACCTGCGCGTACCGAAAGACTGGCATGTCAGATGAAGCATCGGCTCTGCTCCGGCAGACCCTGTGCTACGGCGAGCATCTCAGGCGGGTAAGGCGGGCGCACAGCGCTCGGCCGCCCCGCAAACTGGTCGTACCAGGCCGCCAGCCTCGGGCAGTCCGCAGGCACCCGCACGCCGTAGAACTGGTCGACGAACTCGATAAGAGCCATTGCGACACAGTCAGCGATCGTGAGCGCCTTTCCCCCGAGGAACGGACCGACGAGCTTGCGTTCGGCGACCCGCAGCTTGCTCGCGAACCTCTCCGCGCCGACCCGCGCAGCTTCGAGGTTCAGAGGATGCCGACCGGCATTCACCTGGCTGCCATGCCGGGCCCAGAGACCGAAAAATGCCGTCGCCTCATCGAAAATCGCGACCAGCTCGCGTGTCACAGCACGACGCTCCGGCGTTTCTCCCAACAAGTTCGGGCTCGGGTAGCGTTCCTCCAGATACTCTAGGATCGCGAGCGACTGTCCGATCCTGACGCCATTCCCGACGTCGAGAACGGGCAAGGAGTGCGCCGGGTTCAGATCGAGCAGGAAGCCAGCGGGCCAGAGTTCGGGCCTGTGGGGAAACTCGATTTCGATCAGCTCGATGTCACCGATGCCCTTTTCGGCGAGGTAGTAGGCCAGCCGGCGGGGGTAGGGTCCCCATGGAAAGTTATAGAGCTTCACCTCGTCTGCCTCAGCTCGAAAGGGTGCTGCGCGGATTGCCTCATGATGCCCTGAACTTGGCATCGGCGGCATCGAGGAAGGGCTGGAAGAGGTTCGCCGGCCAATTGGGGTCGGTCTTGGAGGTTCGCTCGAGGCATTTCCACACGCCGTCCCGGCGCTCGAAGATGTCGTCGTAGGTGCCAGTCGATACGGTTCCAACCTGCTCGTCCTTCCAGGAAACGACCCAGCGCCAGTGAGCTTCGGCACCATCGCCTTGGCCGGCGATCTCGAAGGCGCCCATGGCATGGG
Organism: Hyphomicrobiaceae bacterium; assembly: GCA_046715905.1. GTDB lineage: Bacteria > Pseudomonadota > Alphaproteobacteria > Rhizobiales > Hyphomicrobiaceae. Next base: position 1,179 of record JBKJYG010000310.1, read on the forward strand.
ACCACTGGTCCATGGGGAACACGCTGTGGGCGTAGTCGAACATCTGCTTCATGCCGTCAGGACCCTTTTAGGTCGTGGTGCGCAAATCGTTGATGTTGAATTTGCCCTCCGGCCAGTACAGGCCATTGTAGAGGTCGACCTGCTCGCGGCCCCAGCCTTTGTCGATGACCCGCTGGTGCATGTTGAGCTGTTCGAAGATGGTGAAGCGGTCAGCCACACTTAGATCATTGGTCCTGGACATCGTGCGCTCCTGTTTGTTGCAATTGGCGGCCCGAAGCGTCGTAGGCGGGCCGAGAGACGCTCATCGCCCGATCGGCAATTCGGCGTTGCGTGCGGCCTCTTCGATGATCGCAGCAACGGCGGCTGGATCTGACATATAGATCGCGTGGCTTCCGGCAGCCTCTCGCGTTTTGGCCCCGGAGCGTTGAGCCATCTCGCGCTGGGCAGGCGGAGGGATCATGCGGTCGTCGGTTGCGACAAGATACCAGCTTGGCTTGTGCTTCCAGGCCGGTTCGGTGACCGCTCCGTTGACAGCGCCATCGCCCCAGGGAACTTGCGAGATTGCCATGAACTCAGCGACCTCGGGGTCAACGTCGGCCGCGAACGCGGCCGGAAATTTGGCAGGATCGAGCGAGAGCGCCCCGTCCTGTGGCGGAAGGAATGGCGGCGGCGCAGAACCCGGGACCGGCTTCTCGATCAGCTTGGCGACCGACTCCCCTCGGTCGGGCGCGAAGGCGGCGATGTAGACGAGCCCTGCAACCTTCGGATCCGTTCCGGATTCGGTGATGACGACGCCACCGTAAGAATGACCAACCAGGATCACTTTGCCGTCAGCGAGTGCGATCGCCCGTTTGGTCGCCGCGACATCCTCAACGAGGCAGTCGTCGGGTTCTGGACCACGGTGACCTTATAGCCATTCCCCTTCAAGATCCTGTAGACATCGAGCCAGCCCGAACCGTCGGCGAAGGCGCCGTGCACCAGCAGGATATTCTTTACGGTCGCGTCGGCAGACGTGCCGTTAGCATCAAGAAAACTAGCGGCAGCGAGTGATGTTTTGGTCGTCATTGTTCAGTTCCTTCTGTGGAGAGCTGTAGCTGTGTCGTTGCGACGGATGTCGGACGAGCTGAGGCGGACGAGTTGAAGGTGAGCGTAATGTGCTTGTGCTCGATGAAATCGTCGATCGCGGCCAGGCCGTTCATCCGACCGAGGCCCGACTGCTTGAAGCCGCCTTCCTCGAATTCGTCGTAGATGACCGCCCAATCGTTGATCCAGATTGTGCCGGCATCGACCTCTCGCGCCACGCGAAAGCCGCGCTCGATGTCACGGGTCCAGATGCTGGCCGCTAGGCCGTACTCGGTGTCGTTGGCGAGACGCACCGCCCCTGCCTCATCCCCAAACACCTGGATCGTGACAACGGGGCCGAAAGTCTCCTTCTGGACGATGTCCATGGCCGGATCGGTCACCCGGAGCAGGGTCGGCCGGTAAAAGGCGCCCCTGGATAGCGGGCCGTCCACCACCGGACCGCCCCGCACGATCACCTCGGCGCCAGCGGCGATCGCTGCTTCGACCGCCCGGTTCACGCGGGCGACGTTCGGCTTGTCGATCAGCGGTCCCATGTCGCTGCTGGGATCGGATGCCGGGCCGACTTTGACGGCCTCAAGGTGTCGCGCCAGCATCGCAAGCAGCCGGTCGGCGACCGGCCGATGCACGAGGACGCGTGACCCCGTCATGCAGAACTGCCCGGAGAATACCGTGAGCGCCTTCTCGAGCTTAACGGCGGCAGCCTCAAGATCGGCGTCGTCGAATACGATCATCGGCGTCTTGCCGCCAAGCTCCAGGCCGAAGCGCTTGAGGTGCTTCGAGCCGACCTCGGAGATTGCGCGTCCGGTCACCGTGCTGCCAGTGAAGCTGATCGTCGGCACGTCGGGCGAGTCGATGAGTTCGGCCGATGCCAAATAGCCTTTTTCGTTGAACAGGTTGATCACGCCCGGCGGAAGGTCGGCCGCCTCGGACATGATTTTCGCGACGAGGCTGTTCGTCTGGGCGGTCTGTCCTGGCATCTTGATCACCGCCGTAGTGCCGGCGGCGAGCGCTGGCGCGAGCGACCTGATCATCAGCACGACGGGTGAGTTCCAGGGCGCGATGATGCCGGCGACGCCCATCGGTTGGCGCAAGACCACCGAAAGGCTGCCTGGCTTGGGCTCTGCCGCGCGCCCATGCTCGGTCCGCACGAGCGCGGCGTAGTAGCGGAGCTTCGAAGGCACCATCGAGACTTCGAAGGTCGCCTCACCCCGAACCTTGCCGTTTTCGGTCGAAAGCAGTTCAACTAGCGCGTCGGTGTTGCGCTCGAACGCGTCCGCCAGCTGGTCCAGCACCTTTGCGCGAAGCTGTCGGTCGCGCGGCCAAGCTGTCCCGAACGCGCGCTTGGCCGCGGTGATCGCGGCTCGAGCGGTTCCAACGGTCGCATCGGCATAGGTCCCGATCGGCTCATAGGTAGCGGGATTGATCGAGGTCTCTGTGAGGTCGCTCCCGACCCACTCGCCGTCGATCCAGTGAAGCGCGTGCGGATGTCTTGCTGCCATGGTGTTCACTCCGACTTCTTTCGCGCTGGTCATGAGATCTGCGAGGCGATGTGTTCGGCCATCGCGATAACCGTCACATTGGGCGCGACTGAGATGGCGTCGGGAAAGATCGAAGCGTCGATAACCCGCAGGCCCCTCGTGCCTCGCACTTGGCCCTCCAGGTCCACCACGGCGCGGTGGTCGTGATCAAGGCCCATGCGAGCGGTCGAGGTTGGGTGGTGATAGGTGTCGAGCGTCGCGTTGATCGAGGCTTGGATCTGCTCGTCGCTTTGGGCGTGAGGTCCCGGCGCGAGTTCGACATCGATCAGGTCGGCCAGCGGCTCCGTTTGGCCGATCCGCCTCGCGAGCCGTACGCCCTCCAGAAGCCGCGCCCGGTCGAGAGGATCGGCGAGGAAGTTCAGGTCGATCTTCGGCGCGACGGCGGGATCGACGCTTTCGAGCCAAAGCCGGCCAACTGAGCGTGGCCGCGTCAGCGCCACTGCGAGAACGAAGCCGACGCCGGTCGGGCTCTGCTCATGCGGGAACAGGTGCGTGGCGGTGATGTGCAGGTCGAGATCGCCGTTCTCGGCCGTGCTGCTGGCAGTCCACAGCTTCGCCCCGATCACGGGGCTCTGCCGCCCGATGCGGTCAGGTTTGGCGGCGTAGGCGTTGTAGTAGAAGGGGTGGTCTTTCAGGAAGCGACCGACCGGCAGGTCCGCCCGCACTTTGATGTCGAGCTTGTGCAAGTCGTCCTTCGACCCGATGCCGGAGCGTAGAAGGATTGCGGGGCTGCCATAAGCGCCGGCCGAGAGGATGACCTCGCCGGCATGGAGCACCTCGCCATCGGCGAGCCGCACGCCGATGGCGCGCGTGCCGTCAAAGAGGACGACATCAACCATGACGCCGCCGCGGATCTGCAAGTTCGGGCGAGCGCGCACCTCGTTATCGAGGTAAGTCATACCCGTGTTCATGCGAACGCCGTTCAGGATGTTCATGAGGTACGGCCCGACACCGTCGACGTCGGCTCCGTCGAAGTCCACGACGGGCTTGAAGCCATTCGCCTGCGTTGCGTCTATGAAGGCGCGCTGCATCGGCGTGATGTCCGCGCGCGTCATCTGCCGGGCGGGGAAGGGCCCACCCTTGCCGTGCAGCTTCGCATTGCCCGAGGCACTGTCCTCCAGCAGCTTGAAGGACGACAACAGGTCCTCATAGGACCAGCCGGGCAGGTTCCAGTTGCAGAAGTCCTGGCGCCGGCCACGGATGGCGACCGCGCCGTTCATCGCCGACGAGCCTCCCAGAACCTTGCCGCGGAACGCTCCGATCGGGTGGTCGATGTAACCCGGCTCAGATCTGTAGCCCCAGTCGACACCGGTGGCGGCGCCGACGACGTCGCTGCTCGCCACCTCGGCCGGATAGCCCCATGGCGCATAGGCGGGGCCCGCCTCGAGCAGCGTCACGCGGCGGTCGGAGCGTTCGCTCAAGCGGGCCGCGAGCACGGCTCCGGCCGATCCACCGCCGACGATGATTGCGTCCGGGAGGGAGGTGCTCGTGCGTTGATCAGACATGCTGCTACTCCAAGGGATGCGACAGATCGCTCCGCGATGCACAGAGGCTTCTCGCAGGTGACCGCCAGAGCCCGTGGACCACGATGATCTGCCTTCGAGAAATTGAGCGGCAGGGCTGATCGAAAGCCACTCATCTACTCTTCTCAGTGCCGATACTGGTTCAGATAGGAGGAACGACTTGCC
>JBKJYG010000311.1:0-4918 GCA_046715905.1 Hyphomicrobiaceae bacterium
TCTCCAGACTGGCAAATCCGCCCTGCAGAAAGGCACGCAGGAAATTCAACGTGGCCGCCGATTGCCGGTAGGCTTCGAGCTGCCGTTCGGGATCGGGGATGCGGCTTGCCGGCGTGAAGTCGAACCCATTGATGATGTCGCCGCGATAACTGGGCAGCTCGGCGCCGTTCAGCTTCTCGATATTCGAGGAGCGCGGTTTGGCGAACTGGCCCGCAATGCGGCCAACCTTGACCACAGGCATGCCGCCGGCGAACGTCATCACGAGCGCCGATTGCAGGAACACGCGGAAGTAATCCCGGATGTTGTTGGCGCTGTGCTCCTTGAAGCTTTCTGCGCAGTCCCCGCCCTGGAACAGGAAGCTCTCGCCGCGCGCCACCTTGGCGAGCTTGGCCTTGAGCGACAACACCTCGTTGGCGAAGACCAGCGGCGGGAACTTGGCCAGCCGTTCTTCGACCCTGCGCAACGCCTCGGCGTCAGGGTAGTCCGGCACCTGGACGATCGGCTTGGATCGCCAGCTTTCAGGGGACCAGGATGCCGGCATGGCACGCTCCTTACGTGAACGGGACTTGAGTTTGGCGCGAGATCCTGCTTGGACCGCAGCAAGAAGCAGCCGCCCGTACAAGGCGGCCAGCCTCTCCGATCTCGCATGAGGCAGTATAAAACAGCACGGCTTGCAGAACCAGTGGGCGTACCCGTGCTTAATTAGGGCGGCAATCGAGACCCCAGTAGCAGCCGGGACCACCCGGTCGCCACACCGCGCGAGGGGGTCAATCGAGCCTTGGCGCGTCGAGCTTGTGCACCACGCCCGCGGTTTCGGCCTTCCAGGCTGGATAGCGCTTCAGGATCAGAGGATCGTGCCCCGGGATGACATTGCGCAGCCCGCCCGCCAGATCGATCAGGCGGTCGTAGGAGCGAAGCGTCGCCTCGGTATCGATGGTGATGAAGAACGGTTTCCGCTTCTCGATGTTCTCGTAGAAATGCACCGTGTCCGACGCCAGCACCACGGGGCCGTTGGCCGTCATCACGCGCAGCGACTGGATGCCTTTGCTGTGGCCCGGTGTGTGGTGAACGGTGACGCCCGGAGCGATCTCGCCATCGCCATCGTGGAAGTCCACGCGGCCTGAATAAACGTGCTTCACCATCTGGCAGACGTGGTCGACCGTGAACGGTCCCCGCATCGCCCCGTCGCACATGCAGCGACCCGTGGCATAGGCCATCTCGGCTTCCTGCAGATGGAACTTGGTGTTCGGGAACTGGTCCATGGTGCCGGCGTGGTCATAGTGCAGATGCGTGATCACGGTATCCTTGATATCGCCCGCGCTAATGCCGATGCGTTGCAGGGCCTGGATCGGCTCATAGGTGATCTTGCGCCCGCGCAAGCCCGCCTCTTTGTGGTCGAAGCCGGTATCGACAAGAATTGTGCGCCGGTCGTTGCGCAGCACAAAGACGAAGTAGTCGATCGGCATCGGAGAGGCATGATCGTCGGGATGCATGAAGTTGTCGGCTCGCGTGCGGTTCAGCATCTCGCCGTATTTGACGGCCAGGATCTCGTAGGTTTCAGGCGTCGCCATGGTGTCGTCTCCTTGGTCCGCTCGCGCGGTAACTGGTTGCGTGTAGGGCTCCCTCGAACCCTCAGCATGGCGTGTTCGGCCCTGGAGGTCGAGGCTCTGTTTGCGATCGGCGGACGGGGCCGTTGATCTCATACGGTCGCGGGCTTAGATCGTGCTGGCCCTGGGTGAGCTCGTCTTGCGATAAGATGGCTCATCTCACCTGCGCTGAGGCCTGACGGGAGAATGTCGATGGCAGTGAACGTGTCCTTTCTCCAAGACCTTCTCGCGACGGTGGCTGAGCAAGGCCGCCAATATCTCCCTGCTTCCTTGGGCGGCGGCGTGCGCGAGGACATCAACGAGCTGGCGCGGGCGCTGGTCTCGGGCCGGGGTGAGGCCTCGGGCGTCGCCATCGCCCGGCAGCTTCTCAACCAGTATCGCAGCCTCGCCGCTGATGACCGGCGCGCCTTCTTCCGGTTTCTCGCCGAGCACTTCAAGCCGGACACCGCCGCGGTGAGCGCCGCGGTCAAGGCGTTCGCGGCCAATCCCAACGACAGCACGCTCCAGCAGTTACAGGCGGCCGTCGAAAGCCCGCGGCAGGAATTTTTCCGCCGCCTCAATCTGGCGCCTGGCGCAACGGCCGAGATCGTCGCCTTGCGGCGCGATCTGCTGCGGCTGCCGAAGGGCGAGACCGCCGTCGCCAGTCTCGACCACGATCTGGCGCATCTGTTGGCATCCTGGTTCAATCGCGGATTTCTGGTCCTGCGCCGCATCGACTGGCAGACGCCCGCGGCGACCCTCGAAAAGATCATCCGCTACGAGGCCGTGCACGAAATCCAGGGCTGGGATGACCTGCGCCGCCGGCTCGAGCCTTCGGACCGGCGCTGCTTCGCGTTCTTTCATCCCTCACTCGTCGACGAGCCGCTGATCTTCGTCGAGGTGGCGCTCATGGATGAGATCCCGGGCTCGATCCAGACCGTGCTCAACGAGACGCCAAAGGCCTTGGGCGCGGAACCCGATGCCAGCACGGCCATCTTCTATTCGATCTCCAATTGCCAGGAGGGATTGCGCGGCATTTCGTTTGGCAACTTCCTGATCAAGCAGGTTGTCGAGGAGCTGGCGCGCGAGCAGCCGCAGCTGCGCACGTTCGTCACCTTGTCGCCGGTGCCTCACTTCGCGCGCTGGCTCGACCGAGCGGCCGCTGACGATACAGGAGCCGTGACCGAGGCCGATCGCGTGGCCTTGCAGATCTTGAGCGATCCGGGCTGGGTCGAGGATGCAGAGGAGGAGCCTGGGCTTGAGAGCACGGTGATGGCGCTCGCCGCGCACTATTTCCTGGCGGCGAAGTCTTCGGATCATCGCCCCGTGGACCCCGTCGCGCGCTTTCATCTGGGCAATGGCGCCCGGCTCGAACGCATCAACTGGATGGGCGATGTCTCCGAGAAGGGACTGCGCGAGGCGCACGGCTTGATGGTCAACTACCGCTACGACCTCAAGGAGATCGAGCGCAATCACGAGGCTTACGCCAACGACGGCGAGATCGCGGCCTCGCGTGCCGTGCGCTCCCTTCTAAGACCACTCCCGAAAGTCAAGGCGGCGGCATCTGCGGCCAAGCAACTTCCGCCTCCCGCGCCGACCGAGACCTCCAAGGCCGTGCCCGACAAAAGCTGAGGGCTGTGACGGTGTCGACCGATTGGAGCTTCGTCCCATTCCCTGGGCCGCGTGCAGGATGGTGCGAAGCCGCCCTGATCCCCCGGCCTCGGCTCGAACCCCCACCATTGCGAGGCTGGACGGAGAGGGTTAGGTTTGCCCGCAGCACCAACCGCCTGCTCGCGAGGACATTCCGTCATGATCGATCTGTACACATGGTCCACGCCCAATGGGCGCAAAGTGTCCATCCTGCTCGAGGAGTTGGGGCTGCCCTACCGGACGCACGACGTCGACATCTCGAAGGACGAGCAGTTCAAGCCCGAGTTCCTCAAGATCAGCCCGAACAATCGTATTCCAGCCATCGTTGACGGCGATAACGGCATGGCGTTGTTCGAGTCCGGCGCGATCATGATGTATCTCGCCGAAAAGACGGGCAAGCTGCTCCCGGTCGAGCCCGACGCGCGCTGGCAGACGCTACAATGGCTGATGTGGCAAATGGGCGGTGTTGGCCCGATGCTCGGTCAGGTGCATCATTTCGTAAAGTACAACAAAGGCAAGGCGCCGTATGCCGAGGAGCGCTATCTCAAGGAGGCCAGCCGGCTTTATGGCGTTCTCGACCGGCAGCTTGCCAAGGCCGAATTCGTTGCCGGCGACTATTCCATCGCCGACATTTCGATCTGGCCCTGGATCTCGCGCTTCGAGTGGCAGACGATCAATTTGAACCAGTACCCCAACGTCTCGCGCTGGTATAAAACGATCGCCAGCCGCCCAGCTGTGCAAAAAGGCTACGACATCCCCATCAAACAGCCGGGCATACCGCTGCCCTGATCGACGGCGTGACAGGCACGCACGCTCCACAACACGAGGGACACATGACCGCGACAAAAATTTTCTCAGGGGTCATCGCCCCCGTCGTGACACCGTTCGGCGAGGATGGCGCGCCCGATCTCGATCGTTTCGTCGAGCACTGCGAGTGGCTGCTCGATGACGGCTGCACGGGCCTCGCGCCCTTCGGCACAACCAGCGAGGGCAACTCGCTGGGCCTCGACGAGCGCATGGAGATGCTAGAGGAGCTTGTCGATTCCGAGATCGATCCCAAGAAGCTGATGCCGGGCACTGGGGCCTGCTCCCTGGCCGACGCCATCGTGCTGGCCGAACACGCGGTCGATCTTGGCTGCGGCGGCGTGCTGATGCTGCCGCCGTTCTATTATAAAAACCCGACCGAAGAGGGCCTCTTCCGGTTCTTCTCAGAGGTGATCGAGGAGGTCGGAGACGACGCGCTTAAGATTTATCTCTATCATATTCCGCCGGTGGCCCAGGTCGGCTTCTCGCTGCCGCTGATCGAGCGGCTGCGCAAGGCCTACCCAGAGGTGGTCGTCGGCCTCAAGGACTCTTCCGGCGACTGGTCAAACACCAAGGCCATTCTCGATGCCAACCCTGGCTTCGAGGTGTTCCCGGGCTCCGAGACGTTCCTGCTCGACGGGTTACGCAATGGGGCCGCAGGCTGCATCTCCGCCACGGCCAACGTGTCGGCGCGCGCCATTCGCCGCGTCTTCGACGCTTGGCAGGGGCCCGATGCCGATAAGCTGCACGCCGAGATCACGGCGTTGCGCAAGGCCATCCAGGCCTACCCGATGGTTCCCGTCCTCAAGGCCTTGATCGCGCATTATCGGGAGGATCCGGTATGGGCCGAATTGCGTCCCCCATTCACGGAAATGCCC
>JBKJYG010000312.1:0-10388 GCA_046715905.1 Hyphomicrobiaceae bacterium
GTTTATGCCCTATACACGAACGCCCAGGGCGTGGCCGGGGGCTGAGAGCCCCGAACACAAAAACGGCCTGAACCTTTCGGGCTCAGGCCGTTTAGAAGCTGTGGAGTCCGCATTCCCGCAGCGATCACATGGCCTGGACCGCAGCGAAAACGCTTGGTTAGGCCGTCGCCTCGAGTTGCTTTTGATCGGTCTTGCCGATCGGCACGATCCGGGGCTTCAGGCGCTCCGGAACATTGCGGACGAGATCGATGTGCAGCAGGCCGTCTTTCAGCTCCGCACCCTTGACCTCCACATGGTCGGCCAATTGGAAGCGCCGCTCGAACGGCCGCGTAGCAATCCCGCGATGCAGGAACTGCTGCCCTTTAGGAGCGTCAGCCTTGCTGCCGGTGACGGTCAACGACTGCTCTTTGACTTCGAGCTTGACGTCACTGTCGCTGAAACCGGCGACGGCCATGGTGATGCGGTAGTCGGTCTCACCGAGACGCTCGATGTTGTAGGGAGGATAGCCGACGTCGGACTCAAAGCCGGCAGAATTGTCCAAGAGCTGGACCAGCCGGTCAAAACCGACCGTAGAACGATAGAGGGGGGCAAAATCGAATTGTCGCATAGCGACCTCCTTGGATAAGCGAGGTTGGATGATGCCGATCCGACGGGATCCGGCTGACGATCAGGCCCGCTTGGCGGCACCCGATACTCGATAATTTGGGACGCATGCGCCGGCGTTCAAGAGCGCGCTCGGCCGCGCGCTGCCGAATTATTCACGCCCCGCCGATGGCTCGCGTCACGTTCCCCTGGCCGTCGCAATTGGCGCAAATCAGACTGTCGGCGCGTCCCGAGCCCTGGCAAACCGGGCATACGTCAGGTCCAGTGCCCCGGGTGCCGGGCGGGGCGTCGTCTCCCGGTGCGGGCCTGAGAAGCGAGCCACCTTTGGCCGGCTCTGCGCCTTGCGACCCCTCGACGACCGACCCGCTTCGCGCCTGCTCGACTTGCGCGCGCGTGATCTCGGGCGACTTGCGACCGACCGGTGTCCCCGTGGGTTCTGTTGCCGTCGCGCGACCCGAAGACGGCGGATCGCTGCTCGGGAAGGACTTCGTCAACGCGTCATCAAGTTTACGATCCTTGCCCTGACCCGCCATGAGTTCCTCCTATGATTGTTTGCCCTCAGACTAAACCGGTCGAATGAGGCCAGGTTCCCCACTTTGCTCTCACACCCGGCGAACCGTGGGAACAGCCACGTGAAAAGTCGGATTTGTGATCGCAACGGGAACCGGTTAGTGTCCGGACAAATGCAGCGGAGCCACTCGGAGGGACATGCCGACCGTTAGCGAGCATATCACGATCGCCGCCCCTCTCGACCAGGTTTGGCCCCTCCTTTCTGATCCGGCTCTCGTCGCATCGTGCATTCCGGGGGCTACCCTTTCATCCGACCAGGCCGATGGCCTTTGGCGGGGATCGATCCGGGTCAAATTCGGTCCAACAGTTGCGGTATTCAAGGGTGAAGCCTCGCTGGCTTACGATCATACGGCACACAGCTGTACGATCGACGGCCGCGGCATCGACGGGCGTGGGGCCTCGCGCGCCTTGGCGAATGGCGTCGTCAAAGCACGCGGCTCGGCCACGACCGACCTTCAGATCGAAGGCGCGTTTTCCGTCAGCGGCCCGTTGGAAACGTTTGCCAATGCCGGCGGCGTGCATGTTGCACGCGCCTTGCTGCAGGAGTTTTCGGGCAATCTGGCGCGGGTGATTGAAGTCCGCAGCGCCGAGCAACCTGCACCCCAAACGCACCCTGACCATGCGCATGCGAGCCCGAACACCGCGCACGGCGGCTCAGCCCCGACGGCCCAGGTCACGTCCTCTACGTCGATCGATTCAGCGCCGAGCGCTTCCACGTCGAGGCCAGCCACGCAATCTGTCGCCTCCGTCCGCGAGATCAGCGCCATGAGAATTCTGTGGCTCGCGTTTCAATCCTGGCTCGGTGAACTGTTTGGCAAGGGAAAGAAAAAGTTATGAGCAAGCTTAAGACGTCCGACATGCTCGCGCGGGCCTTTCAGGCCGAGGGCGTGGATACGCTGTTCACCCTCATGGGGGACGCGAACATGTATTGGTCGACCGCGATGGCCGAACTGCCCGGCATGCGTGTCGTGCACGCCCGGCATGAGCACTGCGCGGTTTCCATGGCCGAGGGCTATGCGCGCGCAACCGGCAAGGTCGGCGTCGCTTCGACCACCTGCGGCCCGGGGTTTACCCAAATCATGACCGCGTTGACCATGGCGGCGCGCGCCAACATTCCGCTGGTCGTGTTCGCGGGCGACTCGCCGATCGCCGCAGCCTGGTATCTGCAGCAGATCGACATGGCGCCCCTGGCGCTGGCGACGGGATCGCATTATGTGCCCGTCCGCCACATGGACCGGATGCTCGACAACGTGCGCGAGGCGTTCCAGGTCGCGCAAGTTGAGCGCCGGCCGGTGGTGCTGAGCGTGCCGATGGACCTGCAGAAGCTGCCCTGGCCCCACCTCACCGACTACACGCCCTCGGCGGAGTTGGTGCCGGTTGCTCAGCGCCCGAGTCCCGATCCCCTCATCGTGGAACGGGTTGTCGACATGCTGGCGGCCGCCGAGCGGCCCATTATTCTTGCCGGCCGCGGCGCGACCTGGTCGGGCGCGCGCAAGGAGCTCGAAGCCTTGGCCGAGCGATCAGGCGCTCTGCTCGCCACCTCGCTGCTCGGCAAGGGATTGTTCGAGGGCAACCCTTTCGCCATCGACGTTGCCGGTGCCTTCGCCAGCGATTTTGCCCGCGAGCGCTTCGCCGAAGCCGACCTGGTGATCGGCGTCGGCGTAGGCCTTGGCCACTACACGACCGAGGGCGGATATCTTTATCCAAGTGCTCAGGTTGTGCAGATCGACAAGAACCCGCGCGGCTTGTGGCAGGGCCTCAAGACCGCGGACCTGCATGTGCGCGCCGACGCGCGGGCCGCGGCCGAATCGATCCTAAACCGGCTCGATCAGCGCGGCATTAAGCGCTCCGGGTTCCGCACGCCGGAGATGATGCGGCAGATCGCGGCCGACCAGCCCGATGCCAAGGAATTTCCGGTGCAGCCCAATCTGCTCGACCCGCGCAAGGCCATCCTCGAACTCGATCGTGCGATCCCGAAGGATTGGGAGATTGTCGTCGGCGGCGGGCATTATTTCTCGATTGCCATGACTCACATGCGCGGCAGGGCGGCGGAGAAATATCACGTCATTAACGATTTCGGCGCCATTGGTTCGGGGCTGCCGGCGGCCATCGGCGTGGCGCAGGCGCGCGGCGATGGCAAGGTGGTGCTGATCGAGGGGGATGGCAGCTTGATGATGCACATCCAGGAGCTCGAGACCATTCGCCGCCAGGGCATTCCCATGTTGATGGCGATCATCAACGATGGCGGCTATGGCGCCGAGTTCCACAAGTTTCGAGCCAGCGGCGTTGATCCGAGCGGCGCCATACACGGACGCGGCGATTTGGCGGCGGTCGCCACCGGGTTCGGCCTGCGCGGCAGCTCGGTGACGCAGATGGACCGCATGGACGGCCTCTTCAAAGAACACAGCGCCGCCAATACAGCGGGGCTCTGGGACATCCACACCGACGACCTCATCCCGTCGCGCAGCTACCGCCGCGTCCATTTCGGCGAGGCTTGAGAGATCCTCGAACCGCTGCGCCGCATCACGTGCGGCCGCGGCGGAGCGCCCGGCCAATGGCGGCGGGAGCAATTCCGCCGAGCGTGATGACCAGGCCGAAGTAGAGCACGGCTGCTGCCGCGAGCAGCATGGCCAGTGCCGATGCGCGCGTGCCGGTGCTTTCGGCGCGGTCGAGCCATGAACCAAACTCGGCCGCGCCCCAGCTTAGTAGAAGGCCCATGGCGATACTGGCGACGACGATGGCTTGCAGAGCCCGCATCAGCCGGCGATCGGCCACAAAGTGCCCCCGCCGCTGCAAGGTTGCAAACAACAGCCCGGCGTTGAGCCAGCCGCCGAACGTGGTCGCGATCGCGATCCCCAGGTGCGGCGACAGGTCGAGTTCGCGAAAGAGCACGAACAATCCAATCGAACCTGCCGTATTGACCGCCATGCTGATGGCCGCATAGCGCATGGGTGTGCGGGTGTCCTCGCGGGCAAAATAGGCCGGCGAGAACACCTTGATCATGACGAACGCCGGCAACCCGACCGCGAAGATGGCCAACGCGCGTGCGACCTGAACGGTATCGAGCACGCGAAAGGCCCCGCGCTCGAACAATATTGAAATGATCTCTCGCGGGATCACCGCCAAGGCCACGGCAGCGGGCACCGTCAGCAACATTGCAAATTCCAGCGATCGGTTCTGGCTGTCCAGAACGGCCGGACCATCGCCCGCACGCAAATGCCGGGACATATCGGGGAGCAGCACCACGCCGACGGCAATGCCCACAATGGCGAGCGGCAGCTCGTAGAGCCGGTCGGCATAGTACAGCCAGGACACGGCGCCGGGCTGCCAAGAGGCAATGACGCCGCCAATCACGAGGTTGATCTGGGTTGCCCCGCCCGCGATGATGCCCGGCACGCCGAGCCGGATCAGTTGTCGCACGGCCGGCGTCATCCGCGGCCATCCAAGGTGCGGCAGCAGAGCGTGCTTCCTCGCGCCGCGCACCAGGAGCGCGAGTTGCAGAAAGCCCGCCACAAAGATACCCCAGGCCAGGATCAGCCCCGCGCCCGGGTCATTGCGATAGCCGAGCAGCATGGCCAGGACCATGGCGGCGATCAGCGTGGCATTGAGCACGATCGAGACGGCCGAGCTCTCGACGAATTTGCCGATCGAATTCAGAACACCCGAGAGGAGCGCCACGAGCGACATGCAAAGCAGGTAGGGGAAGGCGATGCGCGACATGACCACGGCCAAGTCGAATTTGGCCGGCGTCTCGGCAAACCCAGGGGCCAGCCCGTACATGAGCCATGGCATCGCCAGCATCGCGACCGCAGAGAGCCCCAGCAGAACGAATGTCAGACCCGACAGCGCTTCGCTTGCGAATTGGCGGGCAGAATCTCGTCCCTCCCCCTCGAGGCGCTTGGCAAACAGGGGGATGAAGGCTGCGTTGAAGGCGCCCTCGCCAAACCAGCGCCGGAACAGATTGGGAAACCGGAACGCGACCACAAACGCCTCGGCAATCGGGCCGGCGCCCAGCAACGCGGCAAACAGGATGTCGCGGATAAAACCCATGATGCGGCTGATCAGCGTCAAGCCACCCACGGTGGCGAACGAGCGATAGAGTTTCATGCGGCACGCCTAGCGGTCGCTTGCGGTCGCGGCAAGCGTCGCGGAGACGCAAGGCACCGTCGGAGGCCAACCGGCCTCGCCACGCTCAGCGCTGATCGATAAGTCGCGAGTCGATCAGCCGCCGATGAAAGGACAGAATTTCATGCGGCCGGTGGCAATCATAATAGCGCCCATGACAGACCTCCAACAAGCGCAAGCGCTCGCGATAAGGTGCCGACAGGGGGAGGTTCGCCTGCTGCAGGATGAGGGCCCCGAGGTAGGCAACGTCAAGGCTCTCGACCAGCGGCAGCGAGGGCGGGCTGAAGTTCAGGGCCTCGACGGCGTAATAAGTCTGGAACCCGATCGAGTTCGGGCCCATCTGCACGTCTTCGACGTCGGTTTCATTCCTGAAGCCGAGCAGTGTACGTGTCGCCATCGGGTGATGATCGCCGTAGTGAACGAGAAGGATCCTCTCGCCCGGCAGACGCTTGAGCAGATCGGCTTTGAAGGCGTCGTAATCGATCTTGGCGATCGCCGCTCGTCGCAGATATTCGCTCATTTCCGGGTCCGTGCCCACGGCCCCGCCCGGCACGTTCATGTCGGGGGCAAACTTGTAGTCGTAAGGCCAATGCGCCGACATGGTTTGGATGTACGTAAACAGCGGTTTGCTCGATCCCGCCACGTGCCGTTCCATCTCCGTTACGGCATTGGCATAGTAAAATGCATCGCGCTCGGTGGTCGTCTTGGCGCCCTGCGCCTTCAGGTCATAGATCTCCTTGAGCCCGATGGCATCGTAGAAGCGGCTGTTCGAGACGAAGTTCTTGAGCATGGGGTAGAAGACGACGTTGCGATAGCCACAGCGCTCGAGCGCCTGCGGGAGCGTATCGCCCACCTTGCCCGCCAGCAGCGACTGGACGAAGGGGCGCATGCCGCCGAACGAGTGCGTCGAAAGCCCGGTGAGAATGGAGAATTCCGTAAGCCAGGACGCGCCGCCGTAGGTTTCCACCCTCAGCTTGTGCGTAGCTCCGTCATGCGAGCGAAAGAAGGGATCGATGCTGCGATCATAGCCGAGCTTGGGAAAGAGGCTCGGCTGTACGATCGACTCTTGGTGGATCAGGAAGATGTGCGGCGGCTTTTGGGCTGTGTCGCAACTCGTGATGGCGGGGAATGTCGGAGCAACTGATTGCGCGGCCGAGTCGATGAGTTGACCGCGCCAAAGCGTTTCCAGCGTTTCTGCCCAGGACTCGTAGAACGACGACAGATAAAGGGCATCCCAGTAGAACTGCGTCTGGCGCCGCTCGGGTTTGACAAAACCAGCGCCGGCCGCGATGAGGATCGAGAGCACGGCCATGCTGGCAGCGGCTCGCCGGGACACGCGCGTTGCATCCCAGCGCCACGCAATCCAGGCTGCTGCGAAAGTGATCCCGACGAAGCAGGCAAAGACGAGAACGTGGGCGCGACCGGCAAACCACATGTAGGCAATGGTCGACCATGACCCGAGATAGAACACGATGTCGTAGGCATGCAGCACCATGCCCAGCATCTCGCGCTTCGCGGCCGCGACCTGGTTGACCAGCGTCACAAACCCCAAAACAAGGACGACGGAAACCAGAACACGTCGGGTCGCCAGGATGATCAGGCACGTCAGGGCGAGCGTCGTTGCCGAGGTAAACAGGATTGTCGGCCAGGCGCCTTCATGCTTGTAGAAAGACGCCGCCAGGAAGGCCGCGACAAGGCCGGCGACACTCCACACCGTCTTGGGGCCGAGCGGGGCCTGTAATCGGACGGGCAGCGTGAGCCATCCCGGCCGGCCCTCGGGCTCCGGAGCCGGTACTCGCCCGCCGATGTCGGTCATCAGTTTCCCTACACATTGTCACACCAGTGTCATACCACTGTCATGTCTGATTTAGCCATCCTGAACGCCGCATGAAGGTGAAGGCTGCACCGCAAGTTGCACCCCCATGGACGTTTTCCCCGGGCCGCTTGCGCCACGCATCCAAACGCGGCACGACGGGGGATCCACCTGGGAGAGATGCAGATGCAGATCGGAATGCTTCTTCGGTATCATGGCGAGGCGGGAGGGCCCCGGCTCGATCTCGTTCTGGAAGCAGAAAAGCTGGGCTATGCCTCGGTCTGGTCGGGCGAGTCCTACGGCACCGATGCGGTGAGCCCGATTGCCTGGGTTCTGGCCCGCACCACACGCATCAAGGCGGGGACCGGCATCATGCAGATGCCCGCTCGCACGCCGGCTTGCGCTGCCATGACGGCGATGACGCTGCAGGCGATGTCGAACAACCGCTTTCTTCTGGGCATTGGTCCATCCGGACCCCAAGTGGTCGAGGGCTGGCACGGGCAGGCTTACGGCAAGCCGCTGGCGCGCACGAAGGAATACGTGGAGATCATCCGAAAGATTCTAGACCGCGAAGCACCACTCACGTTTGAGGGCGAGCATTACCAGGTGCCTTACGCGGGGCCCGGCGCAACCGGCTTGGGAAAACCGCTAAAGAGCATTCTCAAGGGCGATCCCGGGCTCAAGATCTATACGGCTGCCATTGCCCCGGCCGGGCTCCGCACGGCGGGAGAGGTGGCCGATGGCGTGCAGCCCATCTTCATGAGCCCCGAAAAGGCCGAGTTGGTCACCAAACCCGTGCTCGAAGGCATGGCGTCCGCCGGCCGCCCGCAATCGCTCGAGAGTTTCGATATTGCGCCATTCGTGCGCGTGGCGATGGGGCCGGATGTGCAGCAATGCCGGGATAGCCTGAAGCCTGAGATCGCGCTCTACGTCGGCGGCATGGGCGCGCGGAACAAGAACTTTTACAACGATTACGCCAAGCGCCTGGGATATGCGGACGCGGCTGTGAAGATCCAGGACGCCTTCCTGGCCGGACGTCGGGATGAGGCCATGGCCGCCGTGCCCGACGCCTTCGTCGACGAGATGGCGCTGGTCGGTCCGCCGGAACGGATCAAGGACCGGATGCAAGCCTGGAAGCAGGCCGCGCGCGATCGCAAGATCGGGACCATGCTGGTTGCTGTCTCCAACGTCGAGACGTTGCGCGTTATTGCGGAAGGTGCGGCCTGAGCAACCGACGTCTCACGGTTCGCGATCGAAAAGCGGCGCCCGCGGGTGCAACAGATCGGGCCGCCGAACCAAGGTCAGCTCTCGGGCCTGCTGCCGACGCCAGGTGGCAATACGGCCATGGTCGCCCGATAACAGAACGTCGGGGATGTCGCGCCCTTCCCAACTGCGTGGCCGCGTATAGTGCGGATATTCCAGGAGCCCGTTTTCAAAACTTTCCTCAGACAGCGACGCCGTCGCGCCGATCACGCCGGACAGAAGACGCACGCACGCATCGATCAGCACCATGGCCGCGAGTTCGCCGCCTGAAAGGACATAATCGCCGATCGAGATCTCCTCGAGTGCACGCCCTTCGATCACCCGCTGGTCGATGCCTTCAAAACGACCGGCCAGAAGTACCACGCCTGGACCTGCCGCAAGGTCTCGCACGCGAGCCTGGGTGAGCGGCATACCGCGCGGCGAGAGGTAGATGAGCGGCGCCCCCGAGGGCGTATTGGATCGCGCCGCATCCAACGCTGGACCCAGCACGTCCGCACGCATCACCATTCCAGCGCCCCCACCGGCCGGGGTATCATCAACCGAACGATGGTGACCAAGACCGAAGTTACGGATGCTCAACGCTTCGAGCTCCCAGACGCCCGCATCCAGCGCCTGGCCGGCGAGGGACGCGGCCAGCGGTCCCGGAAACAGTTCAGGAAAGAGCGTCAGGACCGTGGCCCGCCACGGTCCGCGCCCCGATGCGACAGGAGTTGCAGTCAAGCGAGGGCTCCCTGACCAACCTACAAGGGGGCGGTTTTATCATGCTTCGGGCGCAAAGGCTCAGGCGGCAATGGCCAACGCGTCGCCAGCAGATTGAGGTGCCTTGTGCTCCGCCCGCATCTCGACGGTTGGCGCCATCAGATGTCCAACATCCTCAATAATGCGATCGAGTGCGAATTCAGCGGTCTGCAGCTGCAGCAAAGCCGCCGCGTGATGCTCTCGGACCTGGGCTGCGGCCTCCGACCAACTTTCGACGGCGCGTGCAAGCTTCCTCCACTGCGCCGCACGAGACAGCCGCTCGCGGGGAATGCCGACGGTTGTCGGCGAGACCCCGGCTGCGCGCTGGTCCGCTCCTGGCGAACCGCTCGAGCCGGGCCGCCAGGCGAGCTGGACGAATTCCAGGAGCACTGACGGTAAAGGTCGGACCCGCGCGCGAGGAGAAAAGCCAATGGTCTTCTTCAGGCGATCCATCATGTCCGTAGCGTTCCCGACCCTTTGGTTGGATGGCGCGGTTGAACTCGACAGCGGTGACATTCAAAAAAACAATGTTGCGCGATAACGGCTGAACTTATTCGCCGTTTTGAACAAGCGGAAAATGGATCAAGGAAGCGGCGGCTTTTTGGCAAAAGCTGATATTTAATGAATTTCAGCTCATAATGCGCGCCATTCCCGAGCACGTGGTTAAACGAACGCGCTCGCGAACGCGCGCCTTTTACATCACCGCAGACTCGAAGCGCTGCCTGGCGGCTGAGTTGCTCCGACGATCCTTCGGGCTGCAATCAGCTTCGCGTAAGGCTTCCGCGTGCGAGACGTTGCCAGCATCCGGGGCAATCCGCGAAAGCGGTAATGACCGGTGATCCGATCGACGAACAGCGCGTCCTCGAGCTGCGGTCCCCAGCCGCGATTGTGAATGATCATGGGCCGCCCAGAGGGTCCGACTTCGTAACTTACGATGGCAATATGGGCTCGAGAGGATCGATTCTGCGGCCGGTAATACGTAACGATGTCACCCGGCTGGTAGTCTTCCACATAGTCAGATAGCGGCAAGGATTCGCCGTGCCGCTCGAAGAAGCGGCGGAGCACGTCAACCCGCCGGTGATCGATATGAGGATCGCCGCACCCGGAGTGGGTTGCCTGCACAAGCGCTTGGAGGTCGACGCCGAGCGCTCGATAGGCGCGGATCACCACGTCCGTGCAAACGCCGAAAAAGGCGGGCACGTCTCCAAGCGGAAAGGCAATCCGGGCGTAGGTCGGATTGTAGACGACAAGCGAGGAGATCTGAGCCACCGCAACG
>JBKJYG010000313.1:0-4342 GCA_046715905.1 Hyphomicrobiaceae bacterium
GACCAAGCTGAGCTGCAAGCTCTCCGGCTGCCAGGCCATTGGCACCCCTACTGGCGAGGAGCCGCATCAGCTTGAGACGCGTCTCTTGCGAGAGGGCGCCAAAACCAGCGGCCGCCTCCTTAGTTTCCATAACTCTCGAATAGTCAAAATCTGTGACAGACGTGCGACAATTTTTGTCACCATTTTCTGGGCTCAAATAGCTGGACCCGTCATTCGCTGTAATGCCCCTGTCACATCGATGTGCCAATCGAATCAGGCCAAGGTCCAGAAACCAATTTCGGGAAAATTTGCTGACATTCGATGACGTTTGGTTGAGTGCGCGTAATTTTGGACTTTCAGTCCTTTCTGGTTGGCACTCGGATCGATCCCTAATCGATCGGAGCGCTCGGCGCCCTCTTCGAGCGGTCCGGTTGGTCGGCCAGCTCTGTCCGGGTTCTCAATATACCCCGCTGCCGAACCTGGCAGGGCTGGCCAATTCTGATTACCAAGATTGCGCCATGCCGTCACGAGACTGCAATAGGACTCTGCTTAATTCCGACATATGAGAGATTTAAACGACACCGTATTGCACGAACCTTCCGAAGTCCGACGCTATCGCTCGATCTTTATCTCGGACGTTCATCTCGGAACGCGCACCTCACAAGCCTGCGCCCTCCTAGCGTTCCTCAAACACGTCGACGCCGATATCATTTACCTCGTCGGTGACATTATCGATTTCTGGAAGGTTCGGCGCGGGCCACACTGGCCGCAGGCACACAATGATGTCCTGCAAAAACTCCTGCGGATGGTTCGGCGCGGGGCGCGCTTGATCTTCGTTCCTGGGAACCATGACGAAGGCTTGCGCGATTTCTGCGGCATGCAGTTCGGCGGCATCGAGATCCATCAAAGCCTGATTCACCGGACGGCCGCTGGCAAGCTTTATGTCGTGATGCACGGCGACGAGTTTGACGTCGTGGTCCGCAACGCGAAATGGCTCGCCTTGTTGGGTGACCGTGGCTACGAGGCCACGCTGTGGTTCAACACGCCCCTGAACTGGGTGCGGCGGCACCTGGGGCTCGGGTATTGGTCCCTGTCGGGCTACCTCAAATACAGCGTCAAACGCGCCGTGACCTTCATCGGCGCTTTCGAGGAGGCCGTCGCTTCCGAAGCGCGACGCCGCAAGGTCGATGGCGTCATCTGCGGTCACATTCATCACCCCGCCGATCGCATGATCGATGGCGTTCACTACCTGAATTCCGGCGACTGGGTCGAGAGCAGCACGGCGATCGTCGAGCACGATGACGGTCGACTCGAGGTTATTCATTGGCACGCAAGCCGTTCGGGCACCATCGGACCGCCGACCGTGCCCGTAACGATTTCTGTCGCACGACCGGAAAGAGACGCCATCCTAACGCGAGGGCCGAGCCTGTGACATTTGCGGTAGCCCCGTCACGCAGTTCCGACAATTCTCTCGTCGATACCGCTGTGCGCCGCAGCAGGGCGCTATCTGGCAGCGGGGTACTTGAGCGCGCGTTCGCACTGGCGTTCCGCAATCTGGTCTACGCGCAAATCTGGGAGGACCCGGTTGTTGATCTGGAGGCCCTGGATATTAGATTCGACAGCCGCATTGTCGCTATCGCTTCAGGCGGCTGCAACATTGTAAGTTACCTCACGGCCAACCCTGCCGAGGTGTTTGCGGTTGATCTGAATGCTGCACATGTCGCGCTCAACCGTCTGAAACTGGTCGCCGCACAAAACCTACCGGATTATGACGCCTTCTATCGCTTCTTCGGCCATGCGGCCGACGCCAGAAACATCAAGGCGTTCCATCAGTACGTCGCACCCAACCTCGATGCGCAGTCACTTCGCTACTGGTCCGACGGCGACTGGCTCGGACGCCCGCGCATCACAACGTTTGCGCGCAATGTCTACAGAACGGGGCTGCTCGGACGCTTCATCGGGACGGCGCACATCGTTGCTCGCCTCTTTGGCGTCAACCCCAAAGAAATCATTCGGTCGACTTCACGAAAAGAGCAGATTGAGTTCTTCGAGACGCGCCTTGCTCCGCTGTTCGATCGTTGGCTTATCAAGCGCATGCTCGACAATCCGATGTCGCTCTATGGGCTCGGGATTCCCCCGGCGCAGTATCAGGAGCTCGTGGCCGATGCGCCGCGGATGGCCGACGTTGTGCGCGAGAGGCTGCGGAAATTGACGTGCGATCATGACCTCTCCCACAACTATTTTGCTTGGCAGGCATTCAATCGGGGATATGCGGAGAACGGCCAGGGGCCATTGCCACCCTACCTTCAGGCCGAACACTTTGAAGCTATCCGGCAACGGGCGCACCGTGTCAGTGTCACGCAAACATCTTTCACCGAGTTTCTGGTAAGCCAACCTGCCCGGAGCCTCGATCGTTACGTGTTGCTCGATGCGCAGGATTGGATGTCGGATCGCCAACTCAGACAGTTGTGGCGTGCCATCACGCGGACCGCTCGGCCCGACGCGCGAGTGATCTTTCGCACCGCCGCCGAAACGACAATCCTGGCAGGCAAGCTCCCCATCGAGATCACGCGTCACTGGAGCTATCATGAGCGCCGGTCGCGAGAATTGCATGGCCAAGATCGCTCGGCCATCTACGGTGGATTCCATCTCTACACCAGGGTGGACTGATGATGGCGACCAGCGCCAGCGCGCGCATGGACCGGATGTATCGGGTCCAGCGGCACGTCTATGATTTGACACGACTCTACTATCTTCTCGGCCGGAAGACCTTGATCCATGGGCTCGTTCCGCCGAAGGGCGGCAGGGTCCTTGAGATCGGGTGCGGCACCGCGTGGAATCTGATCCGCGCCGCAAGCGCCTACCCGGACGTAGAATTCCATGGCATCGACGTGTCGGAGCTCATGCTTGAGACCGCGCGGCGCAAAATCGCTCGATCATCCTTCAAGGATCGCATTTCAGTCACGCAGGCTGACGCAACGACTTTTTCGTATATGGACGTTCCCGGTGATGAACGTTTCGACCGGGTTTACGCGTCCTACACCCTGTCCATGATCCCGGATTGGCGCCACGTGTTGGATCAAGCGATCGCGTCTACTGTTCCGGGCGGCTCGGTTCACATTATCGATTTCGGTGACGCATCTGGACTTCCGGAAATTGCGCAGATCGCCCTCAAAGGCTGGCTCAAGAAATTCGGCGTCGTCCCGTGCTCAACGTTGAGGGACGAGTTGGCCGCCCGGGCCGCCAACTCCCAATCGGACCTCTTTCACACCGATTTGTTTCGCGGCTATGCTCAATATTCCGTGCTCACGCACCATTGATATCGTTCGCGGCGATCGGCCGCTCGGCCCGCATGCTGTGGCCTTGCCATATGAAATCCCGCGATAGCCAACCCTGTAGCCAGACGGCCGGCATCATTATGTCGCGGATGAGCCCGGCCACGAGCGACCATGGCCAACGTGCGGTCCGTGCCAACAGGCCTTCCAGCCCATACCAGCCCACAGCAAGCCCAAGCATCGTCGGCAACACTGGCAGGTCTTGATAGATGCAGAGCGCAAGCGCCGAGCACAACGGCGCGACGATACCGGTCAGGATCTCGGCGGCGAAGAAGGCGGGGAAGCTCGCGCGACGCAAGCGCGCCCAACGGACCTGCCGCTGCCAGACCGATTTGAAAGTCCGGCGCCCAAGCGGCTGCTCGAAAAACCGATCGACCAGTCGCACGGACAATCCTTGTGCCCAGACAATCTTGGTTGCCGCAGCGTCTTCTGCTGCTTCCGAGGCAAGCGCCGGCAACCCGCCGACCGTATCGAGCAAGGAACGCCGAAACAGCATGACCTTGCCTTGCGCGAAGCCTTGACCGAGTTCATCGGCTGCAGATTGCCATCGCGCCTGATAGCCATTGAGGAACGCACATTCGAGATGTGCCGCGAAGCCGTCTGCGTGGCTGCCTGCAGGGGGCGAGCAGACCATACCCGTCGTTCCGTCAATACGGGCAAACAGACGCTCCATTGCGTCACGCGGCAGGATGACGTTGCTGTCGACGAAGGCGACCCAGTGCGTCGCGCTCGCCCGCCATCCCTTCACGAGATTGTTCAGCTTCGGATTAGCACTTATCCGGTCTTGTCCAACCAAAAGATGGGCGATCGGATGCCGATATTCAGCTATGAGTTGCCGGACTAGCGGCACGATAGGATCGTCCTCGACCGCGACGCAGAAGTAAATCTCAACAGCGGGTCGATTGATCTCGAACGTCGATCGAAGGGCGTCCTCGCTGTAGGCCTCCAGTCCGCACAAAGGCCGAATAATGGTCACGCGATGTGGGGTACTCGGAGGATGACTGGCCTTGCGATGCCTCGTCTGCCGG
>JBKJYG010000314.1:0-12267 GCA_046715905.1 Hyphomicrobiaceae bacterium
CTTCAGGGCTCGCTTCCGATTCGAGATTGCCGAAGGCGCGCTGCGTGATCTCGTTCGAGAAGCCGGCCGTCAGACTGGTGCTGACCATGCGTCCGAGCGCGCTCGACAGCGTCACGTCGCCTCCATAGCGATCGCCATCGATCCGAAACGGCGAGAAGGCGGACTGCTGCGGATCAGAGAACTGGTAGCGCGCGGAGACGCTGGCCGTGGTGCCCGAGGTGATGGGAATCGAGTATGCACCCGTCAACCGCAGCCAATAGGGTGTCTGCGGGTACAGGATACCGCTGGATGTCACAGTGTACTCGCCAGGACTGCGAAATTGAGAACTGCGGTATTCGGCCCCGAACCGCAACGATTCCCTGGCCCCCCCCAAAGCACCCAGAGCGCCCCTGAAGTTGATCAGATCCCAATTGACGTTGGTCGCAACGCCAATCCCGGTCTCGCTGGTGCTCAAGGCGCCCTGCGCACTGAGCGTGCCCAGCGAGGTAGCGGCGAGGAGGCCAGCTCCGCCCTCGACCACCTGCGTGTCCCCCTTGGCTTGGGTTTCAAACGATAGGGTTTCGGTCAGGCCATACCGGTAGAAGCCGCCGGCCAGATAATCGCCTGGGCGATACGCCCGCTCGCCGTCGGAGAAATAAGATGCAAGTCCGCCGCTCACCGACCATTCGGACTTTCCCGCGGCCAGCATCTTGGCATCGGAGAACATATTGAAGGCCATCGTGCGCCGCTGGCCGCGATCGTCAGTGATGATGAGCTCGAAATCGTTGGCACCGGCGCTGAGCGGCAGGTCTTTGATGTTGTAATTTCCTGGCTTCAACCGGAGTTTTTGCGTCACCGCGCCATTGACGAGAATCTCGACATCGGATGGCCGTTCGACGGCGAACGAGCTGCTGCTTGACGGGCGAAGACTTTCACCCGGTACCAGCTTGCGCGGCGACATTTCGATCGAAGCGCCCAGGACATCGTTGGCGCGTTGGAAGCTGCCGGCCTGCTGCTCGAGGTCGCCAACCTGGATCCGGATCCTTTCATCGGGCAGATCGTAAACGAGGCGGGAGTAGCGGCGCTTCAATCCCGCGGCGTGATCGTAGACACAGACGGCGGTGATGGGGCATTGCTGCGGGTCGACCTCACCCTCGTAGGTGAAGTTATTCTCGATCACGACCCCCGCCACCCGGATGGACGATTGCAGATCGAGATAGAGACTGGCGAGCCCCGCACCCTCCCAGCGGTAATCGGCGCCCCCTGTCACATTCAGAAATCCCGATACCATCGCCGGCTGCACGATGCTGGTGCTCGCGGCCCGGCCGCCCCGTCCCAAATCAAGCTCGGTGCGCGGCCTTTGCCCGATTGCCGGATTGAACGCGAGCTCCATCTGGTTTGGGTCATAAGCCAGGCGGAAATCGGCGCCGCCCAGGTCGCCCAAGGCAATCAGGCCATTCTGATCTGGTAGCTTCTGAAGCTGCTCATGTGCGGTCTTGTCGACCGCCGTTGCCAACTGGAGCAACAGTGCGGCTTTAGGCACCAGGATTTTGCCGTCCGGCTCGATGCGCACAAGAATTTCACCAAGCCGTGTGTCGCCCTCTTTCAACGGCACGTTGACGGTGATGGTGCGATTGGTCGGGTTCAGACGGGATGAGACCGACCCGAAACCCGCAGGTTCGGCCTCGTCGGGATTGCCGCGCCGGCCAAGCTCGATGCGATTGCCGGTGAAATGAGCGGCGATGCCGGCCGATTTCAGGATCTCCAATGAAATCTGATCATTGCGGTCGGGGAGGGCGGCAAGGCGCGTCAGGGCCGTGGGATCTTTTTCCATGGCCGGCGTCAGCATGTCGACGAGAGCGGCCTTGGGCAGAAGGATGGCATTATCGGCATCCGATCTTACGAGCAGCTCGCCGAGCACCTGGCCATCCTGCACCAGCAGCGCCAGCCGCCCTGCGCTGTCGATCGGAACGGGCGAGGACTGCCGCGCGGCCGGCGTTGGCTCGGCTGGCGTACTGACCGGCAAAGCCGGACCGGCTGTGCGGCCCGACGTTGTGACCGCCGCCCCGCGTGTGAAGTCGAGCTGTTTGCCTTCGATCCTGGCTTGCAAGCCGATCGAGCCAAGATCCTCGAGTGTGACGTGGCCGCCGATCTCCGGCAACTTTTCCAGACGCGCGATCGCTGCGGGATCGCCGTCGAGAAGCGGCGTCAGCATGTCGATGAGAATGGCCTTCGGCAGCCGGATGATCGCCGGCCTGAAAACTTGGGCGGTAATGTCGCCAAGCTTTTTCTTGTTGCTGGTGACGCCGAGTTCCAGCATGGCGAGCGGCGCCTGGGCGCGAGATGGCGATCGCTGATCTAACGCTTTCGGTGCGGGCGGTTGAGACGCAACGCGCGCCAGCCGCAGGTGTGCGCGGTCGAGATCCACACGGAAGCCCAGCGTCTGCAAGGATCGAAGCGTGATGTTGCCGCCCTGCTCACGCAGCGCGCGAAGCTGGCCGAGTGCGTTCACTTCCGCGTCGAGCATCGGCGTCAGGATATCGATGAGCGCGCCTTTCGGAACCCAGGCTTCTCCGTCCGGCGCAATGACGACCATGATTTCGCCGACAGACGTGGCATCGAGAACCAGCTCCCGATTGCCACTGGTGCCGATGGGCGCGGCGCGCGGGCGTGTGCTTGACGCGGGGTCGGGTGGGTCGGCATTGGGTTTTGCCGCCAGCGCGGCAACGGTCCAGCCCAGAGGGGTCATACTCGCGACCAGCATTATGCGGAGGAGTAATGACAGGCAGCGATCCAGAACCGTCGGCGATCGGCCAACCCGTATCTCACGCCTGATCAAGGTCAATGGCGCGCTCACTGAAATGCAGGCCCATACTCATCAGCTCCCCCGCCGATCGCGGAAGCCGTCCTCGGCTCATAATTTCTTCGGCTTATAGTCGATCACGGCCTGGATGCTGCCCACGGACGCAGGCAGCTCGATCGGCAAGGTGAACTTGCGGCGCTTTCCAGGCTGCACGAGACCCATGCCGACTTTTTGCGCGAAATCGTGAGGCGACAGGGTTTGCGACCAGCTCCCGCTCGACACTTTGATGGTCGCCTCCTGCAGCAGCGCGTGAACCTTGCCCGAGTTCTCGACCGTGATCGTCGGCTGGCGGGCGGAGGCTTTCTTATCGCCGCCGGTCACTCCGGTGCCGATCACCCTGATCTCCGGCGCGCCTTTGAAGGGTGCCACATTGATGACGACGCCAAAACTCATCACGACCTGCACGGTCGACTGGTTCTTTGCTGTTTTCACCGGGATTTGCGACAGCGCGAGCTGAAACGTCTGGCTCGCCGGCAACTCGGGCCCGCCCAGCCATTCCACGCGGAACACCTGTGTTCCGCCGGGCGGAATCATGGCTTGCGGCGGAAAGATGAGGAATTCATCGCCAGCCCTTGAGAAGATTTGCTGGCCGTTCTCGTCCAGTTCCAGGCGCTGGACACGGGCTTCGAGCGCAAGTGGCGTCTGACCTGAATTGTTTGCTGTAATTTGCGTTCGGCTCGTCGCGCCCGCCGACGTCATCTCGAGCTGGATGGGGCTGACCGACGTGGCGGCGGCGGGGGCGTTGCCGAGCGCCACTGCCAGTAGAGCGGCGCTCGACCAAGTGAACCAACGGGACAAACGCATGATGCTTCCTCGCGAACTTCGCAACACCTCGAACGGCAGACGTGCGCGAGTGTTCGGACGAGACAATGGCGGTTTTGCGTCCTGAAAGGGCCGGGGAGATGCGGCGGAGCGCCGGCTGATGCCGATGCTCCGCCGTAATACTGGAGACGCCCTCAAGGCATCGTCAGGTCGATGGTGTGAGCTTGATGGTAAGGGTGTCGCTATAGGCGCCGTTGACCAGGAATTTCCCTGTGGGCGTCGGCAGAACCGTGACGGTGAGATCAAGCGGCTGGCCGGTCTGCGCCCCGAGCGTCGTGAGGCTGCCGCCCGTAGCTACTCCGGCCGCTGCCGTGGTTGTGTCGAGGCTTTCCATTTTGCCATTGTAACTGGCGGTTGCGGTGTAATGGATCTTGTTGACGAAGGGGTCGGCCGGAGCCGTCCCGTACGTCAAGCCTTTGCTCGACGTGATCATTTGAATTGTAGCATTCGACGTGCAGATGACCGAGCCGCTGGACCCTGGGAGCGTGAGAGCGCCCGGCGTTACAATCCCGTTCACGACGGGGACGATGGCGCTGCGCGCCGTGCCGGTCGAGGTTCCGTCGATAGTGCAGTATCCCCCGACGACCGCCGACAAGTTCACGTTTTGAGTGGCCACGCCTTGCGCTTGTGCCGCTCCGCACGACAGTCCTAACACTGCCATGGCCATCATGATCTTCCGCATCTCTTCACTCCCTATGGTGTTACGCACTCGACAAACCACACACGCGATACCGCAGCGTCTGCTGCACTATCGCGCCTACCGGCTAGTACGGTTTGACCCAGCACCGGCCGTATCCTGATGATCGCAACTTGTTACAGATTTCATTCGCTGCCTCCTTTGGGGCGGCCGGCGTGACCACCAGGCGATGCCATGAGCCGGTCGCGCCGGCCGTCAGTTGCACTTCGGACTGCTTGGCCCCGAGAACGGCGCGGTGCTGTTTTTGCAGCTCGGCGAACTCCTCGTGCGCGGCCTTGGCGTCTTTGTGGGTCGACAGCACCGCGACATAGAGGCCGCCGGTCGATTCAGGCGCGGCAGCGGGTGCCTCGGCCGGCGTTTCAACGGGCCGCACGGCGCTGGGAGGTGGCACCGCAGCCGTGGCCATCGCCATCTTTTTCGGTGCAGGCGCGATTTCGGCCTTCGGCAGCGCAAAGGTGGGTGCATTAGAGACGGCGTCTTCCGGCGGCGCCTTGGCAATGAGTTTCACGGGCCGCTGCGGTTTGACCTCAACCTCGACGGGATCGATCGGGCGCAGCGCGGGTTTGGACCGCGCGATCGGCGCCACGGCGGCCGCTACCCGGCTGTCCGCGATCGAGGCCTGCTGGGCCAAGGGCGTTACGCGCGGCGGTTCGGCATCCCCGCGACGCGCGGGCCGTTCCAGGCGTGCCGTATAGGTTTTCTCGCCCGTCTCGATTGCCTCGGATGAAGCACCGGTCCGGGAGGCGCCCTCTCGGGCCGACCCACGCCGGTCCTCGATGTGCTCTTGCGCGGCGGGCGGACTAGGCGAGCGGCTGAAGATCCGGTCGGCAAACGACATGCTGCTGATGATGACGGCGGCCCAGATCATGACGCTCACGGTGCCGAGGCCTCTGAGCATTTTGGAGACGATGCCATCGGGCGCGTCATCATCGGATCGACCTTGTGCCGGCGCTCGCCGGCCGCGACGCGGCGCATCCTCATCGTCGTCGCGCCTCAAGTCGTGATCCGGATGCGCCGGCCGCGCCGACGGTGCTTGATGGGCGGGCAGATACACGACTTGAACGGGGTGCTGCCAGGCGCCGCCATAGCTCCCGTGTGCGTGGCGCGCCTGGGGCGCCGCAGGCTGCTGTCCCGCGTAAGCGTTGGCAGGCCTGACCGCGCCGGCAGGTCGCATGAAAGACGGCATCGCCAGGATCGCGTCCGACCGCCCGAACGCGGCCCCGCTCCCGAACGCGGCCGCGCTATTGTCGGAGCCCGACGCCCTGTCGCCAGGAGCCGCTTGCATAGCCGCTTGAAGTTCGGTCAGCGCGGAGCCGAATTGATCGCGGTAGTTGAGCGCCGCGGGACGAGCCGGCAGGGGTGCTGCGAAAGCGGCCGGACGAACCAGGTGGCGCGAGGGCTCGGGCCGATCGAGGCGCGTTTCTTGGATGAACCCCGTGATCTGCCGAGCCAGCGAGCGTTGCTCGTCAATGGCCCCCTCGATGGCGCAGATGCCGGCGACGGATGTTGCCGGAAGCTGCTGCACCTGCCGCAGCAGCCGCGCTTGCCGCGCTTGCAGGTCCTGCACGATGGCGAGCATGGCTCGACGCCGCGGCTCGGGCAACCGATGCAGACCCCCTGCGATCGTTGTCAGCCCGGCCGAGACATGCTGCCAAGCTTCAAGAAACAATCGCTGTTCGGCTGCGGGAGGAGGACCGCTCATCGGCGCCAACCCGCGAACGCCGAGGCAAGGCCGCACACCAGGGATCCAGCACGGGCTTGAACCGCGCGATCAACGTCTCGGATGAGCCTTCTTGACGCAGACATGACACGCCTTACTCGACCACTCGACGGGACGCCGTATGAGAGCGTCCGATACAGAATCGGAATCTGCACGTCCTGGAGACGATCACAATGCGACTTGGAGAGAGCGCGCCTTATTGCAGAAATTTGTGGCGGTATGGTCACATTCGCCGTTTGCGCTAGCGATCGACGCCTGCATATTGGCGAGCGTTACGCTCGCCTTGGGCGCACGCCGGCCCACGCGACCGGACGTATCACGCGGTCAAGCAAATAGAGCCGAAACGGTGCTGAACCGGCGGCGCGAGAGAGGAGGGGGCAGGTCTTACTCAATCGTAGAAGGCATCCTGCGGCGGCTCGCCATTGATCGTGCAGCGCCGCATCTTTCGCAAATCATTCGACGTATCGAAGTTCGTGGCGCGATGCAGCGTGCAGCGGTTGTCCCAGACCATGCACTCACCAGCCGTCCATTTATGGGTATAGACGAGATGCGTCGGCGTGGCCGCCACGTTGAGGTCCTCGATCAGTCGCCGTCCGTCGGCATACGGCATGCCCTCGATCGACTCGGCGTGATCGCCGAGAAAGAGAGCCACGCGGCCGCTCTCGGGGTGCTTGCGCACGATCGGCTGCGCCACGGGGGGCACCTTGGCCTTCTGCTCCGCCGTCATCGGGTCGTGGCCATGCCGCCGCGTCCGCGAGAAATCGAGATTGTGGATCGCCTTCAAGCCCTTGATGCGCGCCTTCCACTCCGGTGACAGTTGCTCGTAGGCCGCATCCATGTCGCAGAACTGGGTTTCACCCCCAACCTCGGGGCAGATCTCGGCGTACATCATGGTGGCCAGGCCGCTGCGCTGCCGCCATGAGCCGTCGGTGTGCCAATAGAGGGTGCCCTTGTCGGGGTGCCGGCCGTTGGGCCGCCCTTCCGCGTCGAGGTTCGACAGCAGGTAAATTTCGGGATGCCCGTAGCCATGGTACTGGCTCATGGGATGGATCTGGACCTCGCCGAAGCGACGAGCGAAGGCGACCTGCGTTGCGGGTGGCAGGTCGGCCGACCGGAACATGATCAGCTCATAGTCGAGAAAGGCTTCGTAGACCTTGGCGAACATGCGTTCTTCCGCGGCCTGGGCGAGCGTGATGCCGACGATCTCACAGCCGAAGGTCGGATGCAGGGGCCGGATGTCAAAGGGCCAGTCGCGTTTGGGCTTGGGCGTCGTCGATGCGGCGGCTGCGTTGCGCGCTGATTGCGTCACGATCGATCTCCTTGCGGGCGTGTGAAACCACGATACCGGCAAACACTCGATGTTCCAACTCGCCCAGCTCTCCCCCTCGCGCCCCGCTGCATCGAGCCCTCGATTTGCGGTGCGGCCGAAGTCTGCGATAGGCTGGGCCGTGCCTCGCTCAAGAAACGCCTTGCCCGGAGGGCCCTGTCATGATCACCAAGTTCGACAGCCTGTATGCTGGCGCGACCGACCTCGACAACGTCGGTTATGCAGGGACGCCGATCAATGACCGGCGCTATTCCAACGAACATCTGGCTTCCAGTTTGTTCAAGGCCGAGTCGATGGCCAAGCTGATGGATAAGAGCGGCTACAATTGCTTTTGGATGGCAGAGCATCATTTCCAACCCGAGGGCACGGAGTGCATTCCGAACACGATCCTCATGGCGCTGCATCTGGCCCACCGCACGACCAATCTGAAGATCGGCTGCGGTTTCAACATCACGCCGATGTGGCACCCGCTGCGCCTGGCGGAAGACTTCGCCACGGTCGACATCCTGACCGGCGGGCGCATCGTGTTCGGCGTCGGTCGCGGCTATCACCCCCGCGAGGTGGAAACGTTCGGTTCCCCGCTGCGCGACCAGGAGGCCAATCGCGAGCTGCATGAGGAGCAGGTCGACATCATGTTCAAGGCTTTCAACAACGAAAGCTTCTCACATAAGGGCAAGTACTACACCCTGCCGCCCAACGTGCCCTATCGAGGTTACGAATTGAAGGAGCTGACCCTTGTGCCGCGGCCGTTCAAGCTGCCGGTCGAGTGCTGGCAGCCGATCCAAGGTGGTTCGGCCCGCGCGCTCGAGTTCATGGCGAAGCACGGTATTCAAGGCATGGTCGGCGGTGGTTCGGCCGAGGGCGGAGCCATGCATAAGGTGGTGTTGGACTGGCAGACGGCGCACGCCAAGGTGGGCAAGCAGATCGAGCTCGGCGAGCGGCTGTGCTTTGGCTTTCATTTCTACATGGCCAACAGCCGCGAGGATGGCATCAGGAAGGCGGCCAAATACTACGAGGAGAACATGAAGATGTTCGGCGAGCTGCGTCTCGTGCGCGCCCTCACCGACGACCAGATCGCGATCATGCGCGACCCCAAGCGGGCGCCGAGTGCCAAGCTGCCCCGCATCGAGGATGCCGTGAACGCGGGCGGCTTCCTCACCGGCAACAAGGATGATCTCATCGAGCATATCAAGGCGCTCGAGAAAAAATATCCCGCCCTCGACCGCATCTCGGTCTCGCTCTCGGTCGGCGTGCCAGGCTCCGAAGCGCTGGAGCAGCTCGAGCGCTCTTCCAAAGAGGTCATGCCGGCCTTCAAGAACAGGCACTGACGTTGACAACTCCGGCACCTGCGCCGATGCGGGCGCCGAGTCGTCACCGGCTCGGTGCCCGGGTCAGCAAGGCGGCCAAGGCGGCGGCCAGCGACAACGCCGTAAAGGCCACGAGCGAGGCGCTGTAGTCGCCTGTGAGGTCTCGCAAGATACCCGACAGGAGCGGGCCGGCGGCTTGGGAGACGACTTGGATCGAGAGCGCAACGCCGCGTATCGCCCCAAAGCTTCGCCTTCCGAAATAGTCGGCCCACGCCACTGGCAGCGCCACGTGCACGCCGCCAATTCCCAGACCGAACAGAGTGCCAGCCAACAGGGCGAGGCTGAGCGTGTCCGCGACCAGCATGGTGAGGGCGCTTGCCGCCAGCAGCATGCCCGCCGCGGCCAGCGCTATTTTTACGCTGAGCCAGCGCTGGATGAGGCCGTAGCCAAACCCCGTGATTGCTGAGCTGAAAGTGAACAGGCTGACGGCGGTTGCCGCGCTGTAGGGTGACAGACCGCGCTCGATCAGATGCGCCACCTGATGCAGGCTCATGCCGGCCTGAACCGGATAGATCAACGCCGTGAACAGCGCCAGCGTCCAGAAGGCGCGTGTGCGAAGCGCCTCGGCACGGGAATAGGCGACCTCGGCAACTCCAGAGGCCGAGGCCGTGCTGTGCGTACCTGAACGAACGGCCTGTGCACTGCGGTCATCCGGCAGCAGGCCCAGGTCCTCCGGACGGCGGATCAGCAACAGCCAGCCCGGCAAGAAGCCAATCGCTAGCACGATCATGCCGATCACCAGCCATGCTGTGCGCCAGCCGTACAGCTCGATCATCGTGAACCCGACGAACGGCATGACGATCAGGCCGAACGTTTGCGCGAGTTGCGCAATCGAGGCCGCCCACGCGCGCCGCGCGACGAACCAATTGTTGACCGCGCCATAGATGCCAAGGTCGTAGGGACCAGCCCAGCTCATCCGGGCCACGCAATAGAGGAGATAAAAGCCGAGCAGGGACGTGATCGTGGACAGCAGCATCAGCGTGACGCCCGTCGCAAGCACGGCCATGCCCAACACGAGGCGCGGTCCCCGACGATCGAGATAGCTCCCGATCATCGGTGAGGAGAGAGCCGCCAATACGCCGCCGAGCGAGACCGCTCCGGAAATGGCCGTGCGCGACCAGTCAAATTCCGCGGTCATCGGCGCGACGAAGATCGAGAGCGTCGCGACGGCGGGACCTGCGCGGGAAATGCCGGCAAGACAGACACAAGCGAGGACGACCCAGCCGTATTAGACCGGTAACCGCTGTGCAAAACGACGGCCAAAGCGGCTTTCTGGCATGGACACCTGAGGGTTGAAGCGTGGTTTACAGGCTGTCGCCCGAGGCGCGAGCGCCGGGCTGATTTTCTCACCCAACATGCCATAAGCCGAAGCCGCCGGTCAGTTTGCAAATTCCGCGATTGACCTGGCATGAGCGGGCCTGCGAGCATCGCCCGTCACCCTTCATCCGGACCTCTCTGGGAACAGCCATGGACGACAGTCGCACTCCCATTCTTGTTGGCAGCGGACAAATCACGCAACGCCAGCCTGATCCTCGCGCCGCACTCAAC
The DNA here is from genome assembly GCA_046715905.1 of Hyphomicrobiaceae bacterium. GTDB lineage: Bacteria > Pseudomonadota > Alphaproteobacteria > Rhizobiales > Hyphomicrobiaceae. The sequence goes on from JBKJYG010000314.1 coordinate 10,324, forward strand.
GCCATGGACTTGACGGCTGCGGCCGCACGCAAGGCCGCCGAGGATGCCCATGGCGGCGATACGCTATTGCGAGCCCTCGACACGACCGTGGTGCTACGCTCGTTCTCCGATACGAGCTGGCGCTTCAAGAGCCCCTTTGGCGGGCCGAGGAACCCGCCCAAGTCGATCGCCAATCGTATTGGAAACACGCAGGCGAAGCGGCTGATCTATACCCATCCGGGCGGAAACATGCCGCAATGGTGCGTCAATCGCCTGTTCGAGATGGTGACGCGCGGCGAGGTCGGTGCCGCGATGATCTGCGGCGGCGAAGCGCTGGCCACGCAGAAGGCGGCAGAGCGCGCCAAGCTCGACCTCGATTGGAGCGAGGATGCCGGGGGCACCTATCACGAGTGGGGCGTGGCCACCCGCGGCTGGAACGACGTCGAGGATCGGCATCGGATGGCAGGTGCGATCTTTGCCTATCCGCTGTTCGAGACGGGTATCCGCCGCCACCTGAACCGCTCCGTGCCCGAGCATCTTGCAGCCATTGGGCGCCTCTTTGCGCATTTTGCCGGCGTGGCCAAACGCAATCCCCTGGCCGATCGCCGGCAAGGCTTCACGGCCGAGCAGATCGCCACGGTCGGACCCGACAATCCCTATATCGGCTTTCCCTATACCAAGCTGATGAACTCGAATGCCTTCATCGATCAGGCTGCAGCCATCATCCTGACGTCGGTTGGCCGGGCTCGCGAGCTTGGCATTCCCCGGCATCGATGGGTCTACCTGCACGGCTGCGCCGACGCGCACGACCACTGGTACATTTCCGACCGGCACGACTTCCATTCATCGCCCGCCATGCGGACGGTCGCGCGCGAGACGCTTGAGATGGCCGGCATCGAGCTCGACGCGATCGATAAATTCGACCTTTACAGTTGCTTTCCCTCCGCCGTGCAGATCGCCTGCCGGGAGATGGGCCTTGCCCACGATGACCCGCGTGGGCTGACCGTGACGGGTGGCCTGCCGTACTTCGGCGGACCGGGCAACAATTACGTGACGCACTCGATCGCGCAGATGATGGACGAGGTGCGGCGCGAGCCCGGCAGCCTGGGCATGGTGACCGCCAACGGCAATTACGTCACCAAGCAATCGGCCGGGATCTACGCCACGACGCCGCCCACCAGGCCGTTCGCTCCGAAGGATCCATCCACCTATCAAGCGGCCATCGATCAGGATAAGGGTCCGACCACGGCCGACGTCGCCGATGGCCCGGCGACGATCGAGACCTACACGGTCATGCACGATCGCCGGGGCCCGTCCTACGCCATCCTGTTTGGCCGCTTGGGCGACGGGCGCCGGTTCATTGCCAATACGCCCGACGATCCCAGGCTGTTGCAGGATATGGTCGATGTTGATTTTGTCGGGGCGACGGGGCGCGTGACCCCCGACAACGGTCGCAATGTGTTTGTGCCCGGTTGAGGGCCTTTGCACGGTTGCTAGGAGAAGCAGAAGATGTCCAGCATCCACCATGTTACAGCCATCGCCGGAAGCGCGATTCGAAACGTCGAATTCTACACGCGGACGCTTGGACTGCGCTTCGTGAAAAAGACCGTGAATTTCGACGATCCCGGTACGTACCACTTCTACTTCGGTGACGGGGAAGGGCGCCCCGGAACGATCCTGACCTTCTTTCCATGGGAGCATGCCGCCGAAGGCCGCCACGGCGTGGGGCTGACCGAGCAGACGGCGTTCCGTGTCCCTGCCGCCTCCCTTGGCTATTGGACCCACCGCCTGATGGAGAACGGGGTAGCATCCAAACCGCTCGAAAAGCGGTTCGGGGAATCGAAGCTCTCGTTCACCGATCCGCACGGGATGAGCCTCGCATTTGTCGGCGTAGCAGACGCCGCGTCCGAGGCCGCGTGGAGCAACGGCGATATCCCTGTCGAGCACGCCATTCGCGGCTTTCAC
>JBKJYG010000315.1:0-6091 GCA_046715905.1 Hyphomicrobiaceae bacterium
CGCCTTGGACGCGCAAGCTTTCGCGCTTGGAGGTAATGAGCCAGGCCTGATGCTGGCTGAGCCAGATGATGCCGATCAGCAGCACCGCCAGGCCGAGGATATTGGAAACGAAAATACGCCGGGCGAGCGTTGCCAGAAAAAACCGGAACAGCGGCGTCCGATGCAGGTAGTGCCACGCCTCGACGAGGAAGCCCCCGAGAAGCCGGACGGTGCCCACCACGGGTTCGGACCAGCCCGTCGGTCGCGTCTGAGCGCCGAGCCCCCGGCTAAGCGACCGCCGGGCCAAGCCTTGCTGAAGCCGGCCAAGCCCGAGCGCCAGACCCGCCAACCTCGACCCGCCGTCGGGAACGGTCAGATCTGGCGGGCCACGGCGTTCTGCTTCGAGAGCCATCGTTCCCCCGGGCTTGTGTCGCATGACAAAAGAGCGGCTGAACCGGTCCGCGGTGCTTGATCAGATCTCTTTGAACCGATAGCCGACGCCGTACAGCGTCTCGATTACATCGAAATTATCGTCGACGACTTTGAACTTCTTGCGCAGCCGCTTGATGTGGCTGTCGATGGTCCGATCGTCGACATAGACCTGATCATCATATGCGGCATCCATCAAGGCATCCCGGGTCTTGACGACACCAGGCCGCGCCGCAAGCGACTGCAGAATGAGGAACTCGGTGACGGTGAGAGTGACAGGCTTGCTGTCCCAATGGCAGGTGTGCCGCTCGGGATCGAGCCGGAGCTGGCCCCGCTCGATCATGCGTGCCGCTTCGGTGGGCTGGGCTAGCGCATCCTTGGGCGCGTTCCGGCGCAGGATGGCTTTTACCCGCTCGACCACCAGGCGCAGCGAGAACGGCTTGCCGATGTAATCGTCGGCGCCCATTTTGAGCCCGAACAATTCGTCGATTTCCTCATCCTTCGACGTCAGGAAAATGACCGGCATGTCCGATTGCTGACGCACGCGGCGCAACAACTCCATTCCGTCCATCCGCGGCATCTTGATGTCGAACACGCCAAGGTCAGCGGGTTCTTCGGTCAGCTTTTCGTAAGCCTCGGCCCCGTCATTGTAGGTTCGGACCTTGTAGCCCTCGGCTTCGAGAGCAGCGCGCAACGAGCTCAGGATGTTTCGCTCGTCGTCGACAATGGCGATGGTGGATTTCTCTTTCATGGATCCGATACCTTGCCAACTCTGCAGTCTGTGCGGCGTCTATGGTCTCATCGTGGGCGAAATGTGGCGCCGCTCAGACGGGGCAACCTGCTGTGGACGACAGATCAAAGCTGCATCCCAAGAGGCTCGTCTTAGCCGCAAGCGGGCCATTGCGCAAAGGCTAAGGCGAAACCTCGCTCCAGCCCGCTCACGAACCCTGCAGATCGGGCTCGCCGCATCTATGTTCAGAATGTGCCTTGGAACTGACGATCAGCATTTCGCTTTACCTACGCCAAGGGCGCGGAATAGTCTGTATCGTCGTCGGTTCGCCAAGAGCCGGAGGCGTTACGTCTTTTTTCCGAGCCGATGTTCGACATCTCGCTGTAAAAGGCTATCAATACACACGTCAGGCGAGGAACGACCCTACCCATGGCGACCGACCCCTTTCCTTTGACGATCCCCAGCAACGTTCATCGTGATTTCAATCACGTCGAGCTGCTCGAGCATGCGATCCGGCGTGGCGAAGGCCGCTTCGCATCGACGGGAGCCTTCGTCGTGGAAACGGGCACGCACACCGGCCGGTCGGCGCAGGACAAGTTTACCGTCCGCGACGATGCGACGGAACCGCACATCTGGTGGGACAACAACAAAGCCATATCGCCGGGCAATTTCAATCGCTTGTACGCTGATTTCCAAGCCCACGCGAAAACGCGCGAGCTGTTCGTTCAAGACCTGCTGGCCGGCGCCGACCCCAAGCATCGCATCCAAACGCGGATTTTCTGCGAATACGCCTGGCACGCTGCCTTCATCCGTTACCTGCTGCGCCGTCCGTCGCCCGCCGAGCTGGCGGACTTCACCCCGGACTTTACCGTCGTCAATCTGCCGAGCTTTCGCGCGGACCCGGCAAGATATGGCGTGCGATCGGAAACGGTGATCGCCATCGATTTTGCGCGCCGTTTGGTACTGATCGGCGGCTCGTCGTACGCCGGCGAAACCAAAAAATCGGTGTTTACCTACCTCAATTACAAGATGCCCGAGCTTGGCGTCATGCCGATGCACTGCTCGGCAAACGTGGGCCCGGACGACGACGCGGCCATCTTCTTCGGCCTTTCGGGCACGGGCAAGACCACGCTCTCGGCAGATCCCAAGCGGACGCTGCTGGGCGATGACGAGCATGGCTGGTCCAGCGAAGGCATTTTCAATTTCGAGGGCGGCTGTTACGCCAAGACCATCCGCCTGTCGGCCGAAGCCGAGCCCGAGATCTGGGCGGCCTCGAACCGCTTCGGCGCCGTGCTCGAAAACGTCATACTCGATCCCGTCACACGCCGGCCCGATTTCAATGACGGCCGCCTGACCGAGAACACGCGCTCAGCCTACCCGCTGAACTTCATTTCCAATGCGAGCGCATCGGGGACGGCCGGGCAGCCCCGGAATATCGTCATGCTGTGCGCCGATGCCTTCGGCGTGCTGCCGCCCATCGCCAAGCTGTCGCCAAGCCAGGCCATGTACCACTTCCTGTCGGGCTACACGGCCAAGGTGGCGGGCACGGAAAAGGGAATGGGTAACGAGCCGCAGGCGACCTTCTCGACATGTTTTGGCGCGCCGTTCATGCCCCGCCATCCCAGCACCTACGGCAACATGCTGCGTAAGCTGATCGCCGAGCACAAGACCGACTGCTGGCTGGTCAACACGGGCTGGACCGGGGGCAAGTTCGGCACCGGTCATCGCATGCCGATCAAGGCCACGCGAGCGCTGCTTGATGCGGCCCTATCGGGCGCGCTGAAAGGTCAGCCGATGCGCACCGATCCGCTGTTTGGCTTCGAGGTGCCCTTGTCGTTAGAGGGGGTGGATGCAAAAATCCTCAATCCGCGCGAGACCTGGGCTGACAAGGCTGCTTACGATGCGCAGGCCAAGGCCCTCGTCGAGATGTTCAACAAGAATTTCGCCAAATTCGAAGCGCATGTCGACGCCGACGTGATCGCCGCCGCCCCCGCTCTGCAAAGGGCGGCCGAGTAGCCGAGGAGCCCAGGAGCGTTTCCGCGCGCGAAGGCTCTCCCGAAAGCGCGGCCGGTCGCACCGCTGGTGCTCAGCGCAGTTCGCTCGCAACCGCCAGAGCCCTGAACGGCACATTTGCGGCGGCAAAGGCCTCGGCCGCGCCCTCCTCGCGATCGACGATGGTCAGCACGCGAACGACGATCGCGCCTTCCGCTCGCACGACCGCCACCGCCTTCAGGGACGAGCCGCCCGTGGTCGTGACATCCTCCAGAATCACCACCCGACGGCCCTTGAGACTGGCCCCTGGGGGCAACCCCTCGACAAGGCTGCGGGTACCGTGGTCCTTGACCTGCTTGCGCACGAAAAACGCATCAACCGGCGTGCTCCGAGCGAAACTCAGCGCGCTGACCGCCGTGGCCAGCGGCACCGCTCCAAGCTCCAGGCCGCCGATAGCATCGACACGATCTTCGGCGATGGCATCACAGACGAGCTCGCCGATGAGATAGGCCCCCTCGGCGTGCAGCATGGTGGGTTTCAGGTTGCAGTAGAAATCCGACATTCGGCCCGATGCCAGCTTGAACTCCCGGCCTGTTTCGACCGAGCGCGCTTTGATAATCTCGATCAGGCGGGCACGATCGGCTCGAGGGCGCATGGGCAGGATCCTTACATCACAGGTCACGTCTCGGACGGGAGGCTAGCCGCTGTAGCAATCCGCCTGTCAAGGGGCAGCCCGCGTCGCGAGGCGGTCGGGCGTGCTTTGCACGGCTGGCCAAATGCCGCTAGAGGTGACGCGGTGACATGGCCGCCGAAGCGAGGACCGATGACGAGCTACCTGGACCAGCGGTTCCGCGATGCCGCCTACCTCGACCCCACGGTGCGGGTGTTCGGAAAAGTGGCGATCGGCGCCGGCGCCAGTGTCTGGCCCTATGCCGTGATCCGCGCCGAAGGGAGCGAGATCGTCATCGGCGCGCATACCAATGTCCAGGACCACGCCATGGTCCACGTCGGATACACCACACCCGCACTGATCGGGGCGTACTGCTCGATTACGCATCGCGTGGTGCTGCATGGATGCACGATCGGCGATCAATGCCTGATCGGTGTCGGCGCCACGGTCATGGACGGCGCCGTCATCGGCGAGAACTCGATCGTCGGCGGGCACGCGTTCGTGCCCGAGGGCATGATCGTGCCGCCCAATTCGATCGTCATGGGAACACCGGCCGAGGTTGTGCGATCGGCCAACAACTTCGTCGCCAACCGCCTCAACGCCTGGCTCTACAGCCGCAACGCCGAAGCCTACGCGCAAGGCCAGCATCGGGCCTGGGATGGCGCCGAATTCGAGACCGCCCGCGAGGCCGCGTTGGCGGACATCGAAGCCGAGTTCGCAGCGCTCGGCCCGGGCTAGATGGCTGCTCGCTGACTTTGTCCGCTCCCAAGTGCCGCCTAAAATTAAACTGCACTTTGCTCCGGGATTATGGGCAGACCAACATTGCGCCAGCGACCCACCGTAGGGGCCGGCGGGATGAGCTACGCACTTCTGGCACTTGGCGGGACCGCATCGGCATGGCCGGATAGATCGCGGATGCGGGGCGATCTGCCCGACAGCGGGTTGTCCGGGTCCCAGGCCACCTTCACCTGCTCGAAGCGTGTCGAGAGCGCATCATAGATGACGAGCCGCCCGGCCAGGCTCTCGCCGATGCCGAGGATTTCTTTCAGGACCTCGGTCGCCTGCAGCGTGCCGACGACCCCGACCACCGCACCCAGGACGCCGACGTCCGAACAGTTGGCCACCGTGCCCGGCGGCGGTGCGTCGGGAAACAGGCAGCGGTAACTCGGCCACGGCGTGCCGTCCGGCCGCGCCTCATGCGGCTTGAAGGTCGTGACGTAGCCATCGAACGGCCCCACGGCTCCGAACACGAGCGTGCGCCGTGCGAGGTAACAGGCGTCCGACACCAGGTAGCGCGTGGCGAAGTTGTCCGAGCCGTCCGCGACGGCGTCGTATGAGGCGATGAGATCGAGCGCATTGTCCGCCGCGAGGCGCCGGTCATGGACCTCGACGGCCACATGCGGGTTGAGCCGGGCCAGCATCTCGCGGGCGCTCTCGACCTTGGCGGCACCGACGTGAGGCGTGTCATGGGCGATCTGCCGTTGCAGATTGGACAGCGAGACCCGGTCATCGTCGATGACGCCGATGGTGCCGACGCCGGCCGCCGCCAGATACATCAGGATGGGACTGCCCAGACCGCCTGCACCGATCACCAGCACGCGCGCTGCCTTGAGCTTCTGCTGGCCCTGGCCTCCGACATCGCGCAGCACCAGATGCCGGCGATAGCGTTCAATTTCATCGGATGTCAGTGTCATGCGTACTCCAAGCACCGGCCCGCCGATCGCTGCAACGGTTATCGCCGGCGCCGCATCAGGCGTGCGCCTGCGCCCAAGGCCGCCAGCTTGGCCCGCGCCACCTCACGGGGGAAGGGGGCGAGGCCGCAATTGGTCGAGGCCTGGATGCGTTCGGCATCGGCGTGCGCCAGCGCCGTCTCGAGCGTCGCGGCGACCGCTTCGGGCGTCTCGACGGCCGGGCTCGCCACGTCGATGACGCCCACCTGAATGATCTTGTCTGGCAAAAGACCGATCAGGGAGATCGGCACCTTGGACCCGGCGCACTCGAGCGAAACCTGCTGGATGATGCTCCGATTGATAGCCGGGAAGATTGCCTCGTATTGCCGCCATTCGGAGCCCAGCGTTTCTTTCCAGCGCACGTTGGCCTCGATCCCGTAGCCATAGCAGATGTGGACCGCCGTTTGACAGGTGAGGCCCGACGCCGCCCGCTCCAGCGCGGCGATGCCCCAATCCGTCACCTCCGCCATGAAGACATTGAATGCCGGCTCGTCAAATTGGATGACGTCGACCCCCAGCGCCTCGAGCTCTCGCGCTTCCGCATTCAGCGCATCGGCAAAG
>JBKJYG010000316.1:0-4635 GCA_046715905.1 Hyphomicrobiaceae bacterium
GGCTTGCGTCGGCGCTACGAACGGTCGAGCACGATCAGGGCAGCTTTTGGGGAAACATCATGTTCCCCTTCCCGGTCCGCCGCATTCCCCACATTTCGGTCCTTCGCTCGCATCCCGAGACCGAGGTCCGGGTGTGCCGCCAGCTGGAGCTGGCGGAACATCGACATCTGCATCCGACCGAGATTGCCAAAACGCCATTGTTCTCGATGGTGGGAGTGAGGCCCGCCTCTCTCTCGCCGCCAAATCGATGGCCCGGGATAGGGTCCTGAATCACATGCCCGAAACACGCGCACCCGAACTGGCGTCCGCAACAGCGTCGCAGGCTGCCGATGCCGTCTGCGAATTGACGGTGGCGCTCAGGGCCGGCCGGCGGCGGGCCATTGCCGAGATGCTGAGCCTGGTCGAGCAAGAGGCTCCGCTCGCCCGCGATGTCCTGCGAACGTTATCGGCCGACCTTGGCCGAGCGCTGGTCGTCGGGGTGACCGGGCCGCCGGGCGCGGGAAAATCGACGCTGGTTGCCGCGCTGATCGGATTTGCGCGCCGCGCCGGCCACAAGGTCGCCGTGCTGGCGGTTGATCCCTCCTCGCCGGTGTCGGGCGGGGCAATTCTGGGCGACCGGCTTCGCATGACCGAGGCTCTGGACGATGATGGCGTGTTCGTGCGCTCGCTGGCCTCGCAAGGCTATCTCGGAGGTTTAACGCCAGCCGCCGTGCGCATGATTGATGCCCTCGATGCCGCAGGCTTCGGGGTGATCGTCCTGGAAACGGTCGGCACCGGCCAGAGCGAGATCGACGTCGCCGATGTTGCCGACATTGCCGTCGTGGTCGCAGCGCCGGGGCTGGGCGACGGCATCCAGGCCATGAAAGCGGGCTTGCTCGAGGTGGCGGACATCCTTGTCGTCAACAAGGCTGAACGGGACGGGGCGGAAAGAACGGTACACGAGCTGCAAGGGGCCATCGGGCTGCGCGCCGCCCATCAAATTCCTGTGCTGCGGACCTCAGCCGTCACCGGCGCCGGTGTCGAGGGGCTCTGGGACGAAATCGCTACTCTCGGCGCTTCTCGGCTTGCCGTTCCCCCGCTCGAGCGCCGCCGGCGCCGCGCCCGCTATCTCATTGCCCGCGCGGCCGCCGATCTAGTTGCAACCCAGATCCGGGCGAGCGGTGGCGATGGCCGCCTCGATGAACTGGCGGACGCGGTGCTGGCCGGTGAACTTGACCCGCAATCTGCGGCACGCCAGATCCGGGACCAGCACCCGGAGCGTCCGGGTGCTCACGGCCGTGCGTAGCGGTCAGGATCGGACCGCACCATCACTCAGCAGTTTGTAATTGATGGAATCGATCAGCGCCTCGAAACTGGCATCGACAATGTTGGGCGACACGCCAACCGTCGACCAGCGGGCGCCGGTGCCGCGATCCCGGCTTTCCACCAGCACGCGGGTCACGGCTTCCGTCCCGCCGGTCAGGATGCGCACCTTGTAGTCCACCAGTTCGACATCGCGAATGTAGTTTTGGTACCGGCCGAGATCCTTCCTCAGCGCGCGATCGAGAGCATTGATGGGGCCAATCCCCTCCGCCACCGACCACAACGGCTCGTCGTCGCCATCGACGAAGACGCGGACTGAGGCCTCTGAAACCGTGATCATGTCTCCCAGGGCGTTGTGCCGCTTTTCTACAATTACGCGGAAGCTATCGACGGAGAAGAACCGCGGCACATCCTCGAGCAAGCGCCGCGCAAGCAATTCGAAAGAGGCATCCGCCCCCTCGTAGGCATAGCCGACGGCCTCCCGGGCTTTCACCTCATCGAGCAGGCGCGCCACCCGATCATCCGATTTCGGGACGAGAATGCCGAGACGATCGAGCTCGGAGAGGATATTTGACTTTCCGGCTTGCGCCGAGACCAGCATGCGGCGCCGGTTGCCGACCGCTTCCGGCCGGACGTGCTCGTAGGTCGCTGGCTCCTTCAGAATGGCCGAGGCGTGAATTCCAGCCTTGGTGGCAAAGGCGCTCTCGCCGACGTAGGGAGCCTGCCGATTGGGAGCGCGATTGAGGATCTCATCCAGGACGCGGCTTGCGTGCGTGAGCTTGGCCAGCTTCTCCGGCGTTACGCCGATCTCGAAGCGATCCGCGAACTCTGATTTCAACAGCAGCGTCGGAATGATCGACGTCAGGTTGGCATTACCGCAGCGCTCTCCCAGACCATTGATCGTGCCCTGGATCTGCCGGCAGCCGGCTCGCACCGCGGCGAGCGAGTTGGCGACCGCCTGTTCGGTATCATTGTGGATATGTATACCCAAATGATCGCCGGGAATGATGCTGACCACGTCACGCACGATGGCTTCGACCTCATGCGGCAAGGTACCCCCGTTGGTATCGCAGAGCACTACCCAGCGTGCACCCGACTCGTAGGCGGTTCGCGCCACCTTGAGGGCGAAGACGCGAGACGCCTTGTAGCCATCGAAGAAGTGCTCGCAATCGATCATCGCGAGCTTGTTGGCGCCGCAGACGGCAGCCACGCTTTCGGCGACCCCGGCGATGTTCTCCTCGTTCGTGATCCCGAGCGCCACGCGCACGTGATAGTCCCAGGCCTTCGCAACGAGGCACACGGCACCCGCGTTGGCGTGCAAGACCGACTGGAACCCCGGATCGTTGGCCACCGACCGCCCGGCCCGCTTCGTCATCCCGAACGCGGTGAGGGTGGCGCGCTGCAGCGCCGGCGCGTCCGCAAAAAACTCCGTATCGGTTCCGTTGGCGCCGGGATAGCCGCCCTCGATGTAATCGATACCGAGATCATCGAGCACGTGAGCGATGCGCCGTTTGTCGGACACCGAGAAATCGACGCCCTGCGTTTGCGCGCCATCGCGCAGTGTGGTGTCGAACAGGTACAGACGCTGACGCTGGCTCATGAAGCAGTCTTTAGAGGAGGCTTGGGTTGCGTTGGCTGCAACGGCTTGCGCATGGTCGTGTTGGTGAGCCATTGGTCGTCGATGGGCAAGGAATTTCTGTGTTGCCCTGCATAGCCGCGGCTCGCAAAAAAGAGCACCGCGGTGTCGCTGGCGTCGGCCTCGATCGCTTCGGCCCCGCGCGCCGCCGCAATCCGCTCGAGCGCATCGAGCAGCGTCGTGCCAAATCCCTCCCGCACATGGTGGGGATGCACGTAAAGCATCTCGATCCGACTATTGTCCTTCAGCGAGGCAAAGCCGACCGGGTCGCCTCCCTCCGTGACCACGAGCGTCAGCATTGCGCCGAGCCTTGCCGCGAAAGCCGATCCGTCCTCTGCCTCTGCGATCCACGCCAAGCGCTGATCCTCGGTGTAATCCTCGGCTGTGAGTTCCTCGATGCTCTGCGCGAACAGCTCCCGCAAAGCCATGGCGTCTGCTGGCAAGTACGGGCGCAGTGCGTGCTGCCTCATCGGCGCGCCTCCCAGGTCGTCGTCAGCTCCCCGGTCCGGGGGTCCTTCGCATCCTTCAGCGCGACACCCATGGCGGCCAGCTCGTCGCGAATGCGATCCGAGGCCTTGAAGTCCTTGGCGTTTCTAGCATCGAGCCGGGCTTTGATGAGTTCCCGAACTTTCGCATCATCGATCTGCCGCGGCTCATGGCCCGGATGCAGTTGATCAGCGGTTTCGTTGTCATACAGCCCGAGGAACTGCAGCGTCGCCTTCAATTGCGTGGCGGTCTCACGGTTGCGATGAGCGGATTTCGCCAAGCCGTGAATGATGGAAATGACACTGGGCGTGTTGAGATCATCGGCGAGCGCGCCGAGCACATCGGGATGGGGTGCCGTTGCGCTAGAGGCATCATGAAGAAAACTGAGATCGGACAGCGTCGAGCGGGCGTGGACGAGGCGCTCGACCGTCCAATCGATCGGCTGGCGATAGTGCGTACCCAGCATGGCCCAGCGAAGCACACGACCGTGCCATTGGTGCAATCCAAAATTTTTCGTGGCCAGCAGCTCGTTGATGGTCACGAAGTTGCCGAGGCTCTTCGACATCTTCTCGCCTTCGACCTGCAGGAAGCCGTTGTGCATCCACACATTTGCCAGGACGGGCGTGCCGTGCGCGCAGCGCGATTGTGCCACCTCGTTCTCGTGATGGGGAAACACGAGGTCGATGCCGCCCCCGTGGATGTCGAACACCGGACCAAGGTGCTTTCCCGCCATGGCCGAGCACTCGATGTGCCAGCCTGGGCGTCCCGGCGTCGTAATCCCGCACGGACTTGGCCAGGCGGGCTGTGCCGGCGTCGAGGGCTTCCACAGCACAAAATCGGTGACGCCCCGCTTGTAAGGTGCAATATCGACGCGCGCGCCCGCCTCCATCTCCTCGAGGCTGCGATTGGCAAGCCGGCCGTAGTCGGGCATGGACGAGGCATCAAACAGGACGTGGTCCTCGGCCACATAGGCATGACCAGCTTTGACCAGCGCCTCGCATAACGCGCGCATCTCCTCAATGTGATCGGTGGCGCGAGGCTCAAGGGTGGGCGGCAATACGCCCAACGCTGCAATATCACGATGAAACTGCGCGGTGGTTTCCTCGGTCAACCGACGAATGGCCGCGATCGGCTCCATTGCAGGATACTGCTCTACCGCACGCGCATTGATCTTGTCGTCCACGTCGGTGATGTTGCGCGCATAGGTGACG
>JBKJYG010000317.1:0-5058 GCA_046715905.1 Hyphomicrobiaceae bacterium
GCACCATGAAAGTGCTCGATTGGATGCGCGATCGTGGTGAGGTCATTGACGCCTGTATCGTCGGCGAGCCGTCGAATCCTGTGGCTCTGGGCGATGAAATCAAGATCGGGCGTCGAGGATCGCTCAATGGCGAGATCGTTGTCGCCGGCCGGCAGGGGCATGCCGCTTATCCGCACATGGCGGATAATCCCGTCCCTAAGCTGGCGCGGATCATCGACCGGCTCTCGTCGTGCAAGCTCGCCCCCGGGACGCCCGATTTTCAACCCTCGAGCTTGCAAGTGACCGTCATCACGGCCGCGAATCAGGCAACGAACGTGATCCCAGCCGAGGCGCGCGCAAAGTTCAACATTCGTTACAATACCCTGTGGCAGCGACCGAAGCTGGAGACGTGGGTTCGCGCCGCCTGTGCTGCTGCGGCCGCGGAGCTCGGAGCCGAGCACAGCCAGAGCGTCACTTTTTCCGGCACGGGCGATGTGTTCCTGACCAAACCGGGTCCGCTGGTCGAGGGGATGCGGGCCGCGGTCCACGAGGTGACAGGTCGTGGCCCCGCGCTCACGACGTCCGGTGGAACCTCGGACGCGCGGTTTATCCAGGCGTATTGCCCGGTGATTGAGTTTGGCCTGGTCAATGCAACCATCCATGCGATCGACGAGTGCGTTCCGGTGAGCGATCTCGAACAGCTAACGGCGATCTACGAGCGGTTTATCGCGAAGTTTTTCAACCCTCCGGCGGGCAGACGCGCCGTAAGCATCCCGGCCACCTCCGACGGCGGCGCCGACGATAACCCCTGACCCGAGGGGCGTAGACCCACGCGACCGGCGCTGATCCCGCTTCCTCGATGGTCGGCGGTCCGCCTCCGGCGCGACGTGCCCGTCCTGAGCGTCGAGCGACACGGTTTGAGGGAATAAACTTCACCGGTACGGAAATCTCGCGAGCGAGCCGTCACACGCGGGCGAAAGCTCGCTACTTAGAATGTGCTGCAGGCCTCCTTCAGCGCGCCTCTCAGCCAAGCGTGACCCGCGTCATGATCGAACCGCTGGTGCCAAACCAGATACATCGGGATCGGGTCCATGTCGAAGGGCAGCGGATGCATTTGGAGGTTCCATCGCTTGACACAATAGCCAGCGACGCGCTCCGACATCAACGCCACGAGATTGCTCAGCTCGAGAATGGGCGGAATGGCGCCCAGGGTCGGTACGATGAGCTGACAATGCCGCTCGATGCTGCCGCGCGCCAAACGGGAGTGCAATGGGCTTTCCCCGCGCGCCCGGGCCCAACCCAGGCCAACATGATCCAGAGATGAAAACAGCTCTCGCGTTAGAGGTTTTCCTGAGCTCAAAGAGGGGTGATCTTTCCGGCTAACCAAAAAAAAGGGATCGTTGTAGAGCAGGTCGACACGCATTCCCTCGCCGTCAACCTCATGGAAATCGAGTGCGATTTCGGTCTCACCGTAGCGCAACTCGTTGCGCAACGTCGCGGCTCTATCGCTCTGAACCTGGAACCGGATGCCGGGCGCCGTCCGCGCGCTGTTCGCGATCAGACGCGGCATGAAAATGCAGTCGGATCCAACCGGGAGATCAATTGTAAACGTTCGGCTGGAGGAGGTCGGCACGAACGTCCGGTGGCCGAGGCCTCGTTTCAGTGTATCCAGACCTTCGCGCACGATGGGCGCAATTTCGAGCGCGCGTGGTGTGGGACGCATGCGGCGTCCCTCGGTTTCGAACAACGGGTCGTCGAGGGCATGGCGCAATCGGGTCAAGGCCTGGCTGACGGCTGCAACGCTCTTGTCGAGCGTCTCGCCGGCACGCGTCAGGCTGCCCTCCTTGAGAATGGCAACGAACACTTTGAGGAGATTAAGATCGAGGTCAGCAAAATCCACGTCGCTAGGATCATCACTCATCATACAATGAACCCAAAGGTAAAAGGAGAAATCGCAGCGAAAAGAGGCCTAATCTAAACCCCCATTGGCGTGCTCACAACCCGCTATCCGCCGGTCTTTCTCACGTCTGGGAGAGATGTTCGAATATTTCCGGATAAACATCCCGGGCGGCATTCGAACCAAAGATGCAATCGATGTGGCCGTAGTTGGGAATAAGATGACGCTGGTAGAGCTTGCCGCCATTGCGAGCGATGAGCTTGTCCAGGGTGCGCAACGTGCTTTCCGGTAGGAAGCATCGGTTGGCTGCGCCGTGGATAAATGTGATCGGAAATGCGAGCCGCTCCAAATGCGGCATGTAAACGTCTTCTCCGCGCGCATCGACGAGAACGGTGCGGCGGGCCAAAAGCGCTAAGTGCTTGAAGGCCGCGATATTGGCTTCGCCAAACATTTCAGCGAGACCGCTATCGAACGTCAAACGGTTTAACTGTCCAACTTCGTACAACTGCCCGTAGAGGGCGGTTATGCGGTTTGACGTGGCGCTGTGGCTTGGTGCTGCCCGTTGCAGGGGCGTGGTCAAGCGGATCAGGGCGTCGACGGCACGATCCCTGAGCGCGTCAGCGGTGGTTGCCCGGGCATTCACGGCTGTTATGCCGGCGCGTTGCATAAGGTGCGGCAGATGCAGATAGGCGAGCAGCCGCTGCGGGTAGGCGGGCACGAGCACATCGGTAGCAATCTGCGAGATCACAGCCGAGCGAACGCCTTCGAGGTATCCCCCCAGAATGGCCATTGTGAACGTGGTCGCACCGAAACAATGTGCGATCACCTGCACGCTGGCCTGCCCCGTCCGGGCGCGAATGAGATCGACGGCCGGCTGATAATCGAATTTTGCACAATCGTCAGCCGACCAGGGCTCCCGATGATAGGGAAGATCGATGCTGGCGCGGAAATCCAAAAGCCAGCAGTCAAAGCCACGCTCGACCATGTATTCGAGCAAGTTGGTGTCGATGGTGTCGATGGCAAAGATCAGGCTTGATACGCCGAGGCCGTGTGAGAAAAGCAGCGGGCCTTTCGTACTTTCCCCATCCTTGTTGTAGCGCGTCAGTCGAACGTGCTTGCCATCCGCCGTCGGCACGAGATGCACCTCCGGGGTGCCCGCCCGGAGGCCGCGTTTCTTGCGCACGCGGGCCGGGTTGTAACGCTTGGAGGGCGCAAAGACGTTGCCGTAGATGTCGTACAGCGTGCCTGCAAACAACGTTCCGAAGGCTGCGACGGCATTGACACGATCGAGCGTTGAGCGGCCGCCGAACCCGGTCATCGTGCGCAGTTGGCGGGCAAAGTCCGAGGTACGGATTTCGAGTATGCCGCGCGCGACAGCGGTCTTGCTGGGCAAATCGCGGATATCGACGAACAGCGTCGTCGTATCGTGCCACAAGTCACCGAAACGGTGATCGTCGTGCACCAGCTTTGTGCCCTCGAGTTGAAAGCAACGCCCATCGCGGGCGGTCAGCGTCATCCCGTACTCGAACAAGCGCGTCTCCGGCACATCCGGTGAACCCCGCATAATCCGGATCACGCCATTGCTGATGTCGAGGGGTTCGGGGGATAGGTTGGGCCAACGGACGGTGCCCGACAGAACGCCAGCGTGTGCGGGATCGATCAGAAACCGGTCGATGTCCTCGATCCGCGCCGTGACAGTGAAGGAGAACGCAGTCTCGGATGTCCGACCTTGGTCCGCCGCGGCCGCGTAGTCGATCGTCGTGCGATCGGAGACGAAGCCTGTCATGCGCTCCGTGAACTCGACGCCCGCCGGTCGGGCCTGCTCGCTCTTCAGCGTGTGTGCATCAAGCGGTTCTGCCGCTACATTTGAAGTGGTTGCGGCGGTCAGAGCGCGCCCAGCGAGCGAGGCGGCTTGCGCGACGGTCCTTTCGACGAACGACTTCTGCCTCTCAGCGGCGGCCCGGATATGATCGGCGAGCCGCGCCGCGCTGAGATCTGAAAACGAACCGCCATGGCGGATTTTGCGCAGCAGATCCTGGATCGGATTGGGCACCGCGCCATCCGGGTCGGTCAGGAACAGAGTGGGACTGGCCTGCGCCAGGTCAACCGTCAGTTGCCGGCCAAGGTCGCGGGCCAGGAAAATCATCGCCCGCTCCGCGATCGCGGTGATGGTGAGCAGAGGGTTGACACCGAGCGGGCGTGGGATGGCCGAACCATCAACCACGTAAAGCCCGTCATGGACTGAGGTCGCAGCGGCTCCGGGGCCCGTATCGTAGACCCGGCACCGGTGATCTATGACGCCTGATAACCCATCACGTCCCATCCCGCAGCCACCCAGCGGATGTACCGTGATCAGCGTCTTTCCCAGGAACGTATTCTGAATGGGATTTCGAATGTAAGTGGCGCTGTTGGCGGCTGACGCTTCCAGCAGCTTCGCCTCGATCCGCTGGTAGACGGCCTGGCTCGACGCCTGCGGCCAATCCACCCGGACACGATCTTTATCCAGCGCGAGCCGTCCCGAGCCATCATCGTGCGCCATGACGAGGTAGGTCGAGGTGTGGCTCATGGCGCCGCGCCACGCACCCAGCATGAGGCTTTGAGTGCGGCGTACCGCTTCCTGGAATTCGTCGAGGATGCCGCTTGACGTATCTTTGCCGAATACGCGCCCGCCCACGCTGAAGATGCCTGGCAGCAGCTCGGCGAGACCCGACGGCAGTACCCCCTCTTCGATGATCATGCCTTCGTCGAGCGGCCCGCCGTCCCGCAGATCGATGGCGCCGGCAATGCAGGGACCCGGGGGATCGGCGTTCACTTTGGTCGGATGTCCAACTCCGACGCCATTGACGGCCTTTTGTCCGTTCCAGGCGAAGGCCAGCACGTCGCCATTGCCGGTGAACCGGGTGCCCAACTGATCGGAGAGCGCCAGTCCGTGCTCGCGCGACCGAAGCAGAATCTCGGTTGAACCCAGTGCGCCCGCGCCCATCACCACAATGCGAGCGCTCAACGATGGCTCGGGCGCGTCGAAGCCGTCGCGGTTTTGCGTGCTGCTCGCATAGAAGATGCTCCAGCCGTCCTTTTCCCGCCGCACATAGCGCACCGTTGTTTCCGTAAAGATTTCGGCGCCGTGGCGGACCGCGTCAGGCAGATAGGTCATCTGAACCGTGGTCTTGGCCCCGACGTTG
>JBKJYG010000318.1:0-3922 GCA_046715905.1 Hyphomicrobiaceae bacterium
ATGGCTTCACGTATTCAGGCCACCCGGTCGCCTGTGCCGTGGCGGTCAAGACGCTCGAGATTTACGAGCGGATCGATATCGTGGGCCGCGTGGCGCGAGTTGCGCCGACGTTCGAACGGCGGCTGCATGCGTTGGCCGATCATCCCCTGGTGGGCGAGACGCGCGGGCGGGGCCTGATCGGCGGCATCGAGCTGGTCCGATCGAAGCGCGACAAGACGTCCTACGATCCCCGGCAGGGTCTGGGCGGCAAGATTGCGGCGCTGGCCCAGGAGGAGGGGCTGATCTGCCGGGCCGTGGCCGGCGATACGATCGCCGTCTGTCCGCCGCTGATCATCAGCGAGGCCGAGATCGAAGAGATGTTCGACTGCCTCGGCCGGGCACTCGATCGGGGCCTGGCCTGGACGATGGCCGAGGGCCTGGGGCCTGCGTGATCCGGACGCCGGCGGGGGACACCGCCTGAAACGGACGCCGGCTGGCCATCACGGATGAGGGTTGCGCGGGCGTAGGGCGGCAGGCATCCGCGGCTCTCCCGGCATCAGTTCCGCTTCGTCCTCCAACCATTGCTGGACCACAAAGTCAGACTTCGGCGCGCAATTCCCGGCATGGGGACAGTTGCAAATGATTTGCAACTGCAGTAGTTAAATTTCTGGCCGACGGGGCGCTACCGTCTGGGCTGCCGAGCACCGGAGAACCTTCTTATGGTCGATCAAAGATACCCGCTCGGGCCGCTTGCGCCCTCCGCCCGAGGTCCTTCGGAGGCGCCTCGGCTTGGCGTCGAGGACACTGGAGCAGACGCGGGTTGGCGGCGGGGCCGGCGGGAGGGCGCGCTGGCCGACGTGTATCGCTCGATCGCGGTGGCTCCGGGTTCGGGATTTCGGAAGGCCACGGCCTTTCTGGGCCCTGGCTACCTGGTCGCCGTCGGCTACATGGACCCCGGCAATTGGGCCACCGCACTCTCGGGCGGGTCGAAGTTCGGCTATACGCTGCTGGTGGTCGCGCTCGTCTCGAACCTGATGGCGATCCTCCTTCAGTCCCTGTGCGCCCGATTGGCCATTGCCTCAGGCCGGGATCTGGCTCAGGCCTGCCGCGATGCCTACCCGCGCTGGGTCGCCTGGCCGCTCTGGGTGCTGGCCGAAATCGCCATTATCGCGACCGACATCGCCGAGGTGATCGGCACCGCGATTGGCTTGTACTTGCTCTTTGGCCTGCCGCTCGAAATCGGCGTCGTGCTGACCGCACTCGACGTGTTCCTGATCCTCGCCCTGCAGCGGCTGGGCTTCCGCTACCTGGAAGCGTTCGTGATTGCGCTGCTCTTGATCATCGCTGTGTGTTTCGCCGTGCAGGTCGCTCTGGCTCGCCCTGAATGGGGGCCGCTGCTGCGAGGCTTCATTCCGCGCACCGAGATCGTCACCAATCCCGATATGCTCTACCTCGCCCTGGGCATCCTGGGAGCCACGGTGATGCCGCATAATCTCTATCTGCATTCGGCCATCGTTCAGACGCGGGCGTGGGGGCGGACGCTTCCCGAGAAGCGCGAGGCGTTGCGGTTTGCAACCCTCGACTCGACCCTGGCGCTCAGCTTCGCCCTGCTCATCAATGCGTCGATCCTGGTGCTGGCCGCGGCCACCTTTCACGCGGCGGGCAAAACGGACATGGCCGAGCTCGGGGAGGCGCACAGCCTGCTGTCGCCGTTGCTGGGTTCAATGATTGCCCCCTGGGCGTTCGGCATCGCGCTGCTTTGTTGCGGGCTCAACTCGACCGTGACGGCCACGCTCGCCGGACAGGCCGTGATGGAAGGCTTCATCAATTTCCGCATCGCGCCCTGGCAGCGCCGGCTTGTGACGCGTGCCATCGCCATCATACCCGCGGCCGGCGTGACGCTGCTGTATGGAACGGCCGAAACGGGCAAGCTGCTGATCCTGACCCAGGTCGTGCTGTCGCTGCAGTTGCCGTTCGCCGTCGTGCCGCTGGTGCAGTTCACCTCCGATCGAAGGAAAATGGGCGGGCTCATGACGCCGCGTTGGCTGGTGGCTGCGGCGGTGTTCGTCGCCGTCGCCATCATCGCGCTGAACATGAAGCTGCTGTTCGACTTCGTCACGGGGGCAGGGGGGTAGCGTCCAATTGGAGCCGGTTCAGGCCTGCTTGCGCGGGTCGGCGGCGTCCTCGATCTGCAGCTCGATCCGGTCACGACCGCCCCAAGAGTCACGCCGCAAGGCGCCCGCGACGTGGATCGGCAGCCCGCCTGAGCCCAAGAGGAGATCGCCGAGCGGTTGACCGACGCTGCGAAACGCGATCGCATCGAGCCGCGATCCATCCCCGGCCTCGAGTGTGCAACGGATGTGCACCTCGCCCATGATCTTGGAAAATTTCACCCGGTGGGCTGGAAAGACAAAGCGCGGCGCGGGATTGCCCTGACCGTAAGGGCCGGCCCGTTCAATGAGATCGATCAGCTCGTCATTGACGGCGGCGGGTGTCAATGCGCCGTCGATGTCGAGGGCGGTCGCCAGACGGGCACGCAGCGTGCCGTCGCGCATCAGCGCGGCAAAGCGTTCGCTGACGGCTGGGAGCTTGTCGCGCGCGACGGTCAGCCCGGCGGCCATGGCGTGTCCACCTCCCTTGATGAGCAGTCCATCGCCCGTGGCGGCTCGCACGACGGCTCCGATATCGACGCCGGCGATCGAACGCAGCGAGGCGGTGCCCTGCTCCTTGCTGTCCCAGGCGATGACGCAGGCCGGCCGGCTGAAGCGTTCCACCAACCGGCTCGCCACCAGGCCGACAACGCCCTTATGATACCGCTCCGACCCCACGATCAGGACCGACAGGTCGGGATCGGCCTCGAGCAGCCGGTCGGCTTCGGCGATCGCCTCCTCGAGCATCTCCGTCTCGATCGACTTGCGCTCGCGGTTGAGCTTGTCGAGCACCCCCGCAATGCGCGCGGCCTCGGTCTCGTCGTCGATGGAGAGCAGCTTGGCCCCCAGGGCGGCATCGCCGATGCGTCCCCCGGCATTGATGCGGGGGCCCAGGATGAAACCCAGATGATAGGGCGTCGGCGCCTGGGTGAGGGCTGCCGCGTCAAACAGGGCCTTGAGGCCTGTGTTGCGGCGCTGGCGCATGATGTCCAGTCCGCGAACCACAAAGGCGCGGTTGAGCGATTGCAGGGGCACGACATCGGCGACCGTCGCCAGGGCCACCAGATCAAGCCATTGCAAAAGGTCGGGCGGGGCGAGCCCAACGGTGTCGTAATGGCCCCGCGACCGCAGCTCGCGGGCGGTGGCGACGAGGGTCATGAACACGACACCTGCCGCGCACAAGTAGCCGAGGCCCGAGAGATCGTCTTGCCGGTTGGGGTTGACGACAGCCAGCACGTCGGGCAGCCGTTCGTCGGCCTGGTGGTGATCGAGGACGATGACATCAGCCCCGAGTGATCGCGCGTGACCCAAGGGGTCAAAGCTCGTGACTCCGCAATCCACGGTCACGATCAGCCGCGCGCCCTCCCTGATCAGGGCTTCGATCGCCGCCGCGTTGGGTCCGTAGCCTTCGAACATGCGGTCGGGGATGTAGATCCGCCCTTCCAGCCGGTGCGCCGCGAGGAAGCGCTGCATCAGCGCTGACGAGCAGGCGCCATCGACGTCATAATCGCCGAAGATGGCCACGCGCTCACGCCTTTGGATGGCGTCGGCGAGGCGGCTGGCGGCGGCCCGCATGCCGGCCAGCGTATCGGGATCGGGCATCAAGGCCTTGATCGTCGGCGCCAGCGTCACCGGGGTATCGTCGACGCTGATGCCGCGGGCGGCGAGAATGCGTCCGAGCAGCTCCGGCAGGCCGTGTCGTTGGCTGATGGCCGACGCCACCAGGGCGAGCCTGGGTTCCAGCCGTTCCCGCCATCGGAACCCGCGCGCGGATGTGCTCACATTCAGGAATG
>JBKJYG010000319.1:0-2851 GCA_046715905.1 Hyphomicrobiaceae bacterium
GGTCGGCAGGTTTTGTCCTTGTCTCGACGTCTGGGGGTGGCGCAGATGGTCCAGCGCCGCTTTGCCATCCGCTCAACCGTCAGCCCCCATTAGGGCACCGTCCAACAAAACTTGCGCGCCTTGTTGATTGCGTGGACGGACGGCGTGAACAGGTCGTCAGCCCGGCTTGCAGGACCGCGAATCGTCTAGCGTGTCGGGATGTCCAGAACCTCCCCACACGCCCACGCCGCATCGCCCGCCAACCAACAGCCGGGCGCGGGCGCACCCGATGCGATCCCCTTTCGGTCCGCACCTCACAATCTCGATGCCGAGCAAGCGTTGCTCGGCGCTATCCTCGTCAACAACGAGGCCCAGGATCGCGTCTCGAGCTTCCTCGATGCCGACCATTTCTACGATCCGCTGCACTCGGCCATCTACGAGACGGCCGCGAAGTTGATCGCGTCGGGAAAGCGCGCCACCCCGATTACGCTCAGAACCTTTTTTGAGACGGCGCCGCCCATCAACCCGAAGTTGACCGTGCCGCAGTATCTCGGGCACCTGGCCGCGGACGCGACCACGATCATCAACGCCTTCGAGTACGGGCGCACCATCTACGATCTGGCGATCCGGCGGCGGCTCATCGTCATCGGCGAAGACCTCGTCAACCAGGCCTACGATTCGCCCGTCGACCAGCCGCCCGAGGCCCAGATCGAAGAAGCCGAGAGCCGTCTGTTCGGGCTCGCCGAAGCGGGCAAGTACGGCCAAGGCTTCATGACCTTCGGCACGGCGCTGACGAACGCCATCGAAATGGCAAACAACGCCTATGCGCGCCAGGGCGGCCTGTCGGGGATCGCGACCTCGCTGCGCGATCTCGACAGCAAGATGGGCGGTCTCCAGTCGTCCGACCTCATCATCCTTGCCGGCCGGCCCTCAATGGGAAAGACAGCGCTGGCCACCAACATCGCCTTCAACGTGGCGAAGGCCTATCGGACGGAAAAGCAGCCCGACGGAACAGACAAGACCATCGACGGCGCGGTGGTCGGCTTCTTTTCGCTCGAGATGTCGGCTGAGCAGCTGGCGACGCGTATTCTCTCCGAGCAGGCCGAGATTTCCTCCGAGAAGATCCGGCGTGGCCTCATTGACGAGGCGGAATTCGGCCGATTGGTGCAGGTCTCGCGCGCCATGTCGGAAATCCCCCTGTTCATCGATCAGACGGGCGGGCTGTCGATCGCGCAACTGTGCGCGCGCGCCCGCAAGCTCAAGCGCCAGCATGGGCTGGGCTTGCTCATCGTCGACTATCTGCAGCTCTTGACGGGCTCCGCGCGACGCTCCGAAGGCCGCGTCCAGGAAGTTTCGGAGATCACGGTCGGCCTGAAAGCCTTGGCCAAGGAACTCGAAGTGCCCGTGATCGCGCTGTCGCAGCTTTCGCGTCAGGTGGAACAGCGGGAGGACAAGCGACCCCAGCTCTCGGACCTGCGCGAATCGGGATCGATCGAACAGGACGCCGATGTGGTCATGTTCGTCTTTCGCGAGGAGTATTACGTCGAGCGCACCAAGCCATCCGAAGGCACCGCTGAATTCCAGGACTGGATGGCAAAAATGCAGATCGTGTCTGGCAAGGCCGAGGTGATCATCGGCAAGCAGCGGCATGGTCCTGTGGGCAGCGTGACGATGGCCTTCGAGGGCAGTTTCACGCGCTTTTCGGACCTCGCCCGCGACCAGTATCTACCCGAACGGATGCAATAAGCGTCCAACGGCTGGGCTACTCCGTCCTGGCCTCGACGCCTTCGGCTTCCAGCGTGTAGCCGGCGTCGGCCAAGCCGGTCGAGGCGTAGGACGTCGAGAGCTTGCCCGTCACGGTCACTGGATCGAACATGCCCTTGACGTCAAAGCCCTTGGCCGTCTTTACGTACACGATCTGATTGGCGGGCGGCGGGGGGACGTGGATGCAGGCCCCGACGAACGGCACCAGCAGAAACTCCTTCACCGATGTCGCATCGAAATCGAGCGGCACCACATAGCCGCCAAGACGCACGGTCTGGCCGTTCAGCGTTTCGACCACGGCTGGCGGCAGCACGGGGCCTGCCGGCTTGACGGGAGCCGACAGCCAGCGGCCTTCGGGACCCGACTCGAGCGGCAGCTCGGCCCGTGTGCCCGAACTAGCGTCGGACGGCGGCCGGCCGGCAAAAAACGCCTTGGGCGGACGAGGCGGCGCGGGCGGGACCAGATCCGCCCACTTGAGCTCACGCGCAGCCTCCGCCGCGCCCCCGCTCGATGCTCCGGCCAAACAGCTCATGAGACCCGCAAGCATCGTCCCCGCCAGCATCAATCGACGCGCCACGCCCGGGCGCTGATCTCTGTTCGACTGCATCCTCTAACCTCAATGTGTCACCGTCATGCCGTCGGCGATCGATCGCCGGTAGGCCACGATCGCGGGCAGCAGCCCCGCCAGGAGACCCGCCAGGATGATGACGCCCAGCGTGACCAGCTCGGACCATCTTGGGAACTGCGGCGCCAGATGCAAGCCGTAGCTGCGATCAAGCACACCCTGCACGAGAAACATCGCTGCATAAAGCAGCAGGGCGCCCGCGAGCACGCCGGCCAATGTCAGCAACCCCGCCTCGGCTGTGAGCAGTCCGGCGATGGTCCCCGGCGTTGCGCCAACGGAGCGCAAGATCGCCATTTCCCGCCGACGCTCGTTGAGCGTGGTCAAGATCATCGTCACCATTCCCAACAGCGCGGTGGCGACGACCAGTGATGAAATAACGCCGAGTGCCGTTTCCGCGATACCGACGAGGCCCCACAACTCCTGCAGCGCGGCGCCTGGCAGGATGGCCGTCAGAGGCTCTCGCGGAAAGGCATTGATGGCGCG
>JBKJYG010000320.1:0-2671 GCA_046715905.1 Hyphomicrobiaceae bacterium
GTGACGATCATGCTCAACTTCATCGTCCTCGCCCTGCTCAACTATCTCGTGTCGGCCAAGCTGCATGTGGCCGAATCGTTGCATACGCCCGAGATCGCGGCCGGTACTGTTGGACGGCTTCAGGGTCTCCTCCCCGTCTTTCATGGCTCGGCGGCCAATCTGGTCATGCTGATTGCGCTGGCCGCGGCAGGAGCCACAGCGTGGTACCTCTTCCGCACGCGCGGCGGTTTTGAGTTGCGCGCCGTGGGTCTGCAGCCGGCGGCGGCCGAGTATGGCGGGGTGAAGGTCGGCGCGACATGGCTCAAGGCGATGATGTTAGGCGGCGCCATGGCTGGTCTGGGTGGAACCAATTACGTCCTGGGCTACAAGCACTATTACGAGGAAGGATTCAGCGCCGGCGCCGGTTTTCTCGGGATCGCGGTGGCGCTGGTCGGCCGGAATCATCCGCTCGGCATCGTGATCGCGGCCCTCCTCTTTGCCACCCTCTCCCAGGGCGGCCTGGCGGTCAACGCGGTCGTTCCAAAGCAGATGGTGGACGTACTGACGGCGGTGGTGATCATCGCGGTGGCGATCTCCGTCCCGGAAGTGCAGCGCTTGCTGCGCGGCATGCGACGTGGAGCGGCGCGATGATCCTGATCGCGTTCCTGGTCCAGACGCTCCGCATCGCGATGCCCTACCTGTTCGCGGCGGCGGGGGGAGTGATGTCTGAGCGCGCAGGAATCATCGCCCTGACGCTCGAAGGCTGGATGCTGACCGGCGCTTTTTGCGCGGCACTCGGCAGTTACTATTCCGGCTCTCCCTGGGTGGGCGTCGCCTGCGGCATCGCGGGCGGCGTGGCGGCGGCTCTCCTGCACGCCATGGCTGCGATCCGCTACCGCGCCAATCAGGTCGTCGTCGGCATCGCCATCAACCTGCTGGCGACCGGTGTGACGCGATTCTTCCTTCGTCTGGCGTTCGATTCGTCGTCCAATTCACCTCGCGTCCCCGGCTTCGACTGGTTCCGGTCATCGCCGCAGGGGGCGAGCGGCTCGTCCGAGATTGGTGCGCTTCTCGTCTCGCTGGCGAACCCGTTGATCGTCCTCGGACTGCTTGCCCTGACACTGGTGGCGTGGCTGTTGAATCGGACACCGTTCGGCTTGCGGGTGCGTGCGGTGGGCGAGAAGCCCGAAGCCGCCGCCTCGCTCGGCATTCCCGTGGCGCGTGTCCAGTGGCTGGCCGTGGCGCTGGCCGGCGCCCTTGCCTCGTTAGGCGGCGTCTACCTGGCCCTCGATCAGCACCAGTTCACCGACGGGATGACAGCGGGACGCGGTTTCATTGCGCTGGCGGCGGTGATTTTCGGCAACTGGGAGCCGAAGCGCGTCTTTGTCGCCTGCCTGCTGTTCGCGGCCGCCGAGACGCTGCAGATCCAGTTGCAGGGCCTGCAGCTCGTCCCGTCGCAGTTCGTGGAAATGATTCCCTACGTCCTGACGATCATTGCCCTGGCGGGCATCGTCGGGCGCGCGACGCCCCCCGCCGCACTCGGCAAGGCGAGCGAGTGAGCTGATGCTGGACATCGAGCAATCGCTCCAGTCTCCGGTCACGCGCGTCGTCCTTGGTGGAATTGCCGCGGCGCTGCTGTACGTGCTCGGTCGCGAAGTCCGGAAGATCCCGCCCAAGCTGTTCGCGCTGATGGCGACCGCGTTCATCGACATGCTCGGCCTGTTGATGATCATTCCGCTGCTGCCGTTCTACGCCTTGCAGCTGGGTGGCGACGGGATCGAGGTTCTGGGAATGCATGCCGGGATCGGGATGATCTCGGCGTTGCTCGTTTCCGCGTTCACCGTCGCGCAGCTGCTCTCGGCGCCGATGTGGGGGCGTTTTTCGGACCGATTCGGGCGCCGGCCGGCGTTGCTCATTGCGTTAGGCGCGTCGGCGCTGGCGTACCTGGTGTTTGGCTTCGCGAATTCGCTCTGGCTGCTCCTGCTGTCACGCATCGTGCAGGGCGCCGGTGGCGGAACCGTCGGCGTCATCCAGGCGTACGTGGCTGATGCCACCGAGCCTAACGACCGGGCGCGCAGCCTCGGCTGGCTGTCGGCAGCCACCAACGTCGGGGTGGCGCTGGGGCCGGTGCTCGGCTCGTTTGCCATCGGCATGGGCGATGTCGATCTGGTTCCGGGCGCACAATCACTGACCCTCGGGCACAGCGCCCCGGGGGTACTGGCGGCCCTGCTGTGCGCGCTCAACATGATCTTCGTCAAGAAGTACCTCGTCGAATCGAAGGAAGCGCACGCCTCCCACGCGCCTCGCAAGACCTCGCGTGAAGCGGTGTGGCGCGTCGTGACGCATTCGGGCGAGCCGGCGTCGCGGCTGATCTGGATCTATGCCATTGCGATGGGCGCCTTTCAGGGCGTGCTGGCCATCCTGGCGCTCTTCCTCAACCGTCGCTTCCAGGTCGACGAGAAGACCATTGGCTACTTCTTCATGTACGTCGGCTCGATTTCCGTGTTCACCCGCATCCTGCTGCTCGGAAAGGCCGTCGACCGCTTTGGTGAGGCACGGCTTTCGCGAGCCGGGACCATTCTTCTGGCGCTGGGACTGGCGACGATTCCGCTGGCGAACAACCTGGTCACGCTGGCCCTCGCCACCGCGCTCATCCCGTTAGGCACCGCGTTCACGTTCCCGTGTGTCACCG
>JBKJYG010000321.1:0-2999 GCA_046715905.1 Hyphomicrobiaceae bacterium
GTCTCACCCCCAGTGCCGACAAAGCCTTGGCCAGGGCGCCGATGCCCAGAGCACTGGCAAATTCGCCCGCCGACCGCCGATCCCATTCGACGCCATAGATGCCGGCAAGCGTGTGCAGCAGCTTGGCCTGCAAGCCAGGCACGGCGGCCAAGCCGGCCAGGGGAACAGCATCGGCCGCGCCGGCCGCCAAGGCGTATCCCAGAATATGCGGATGGGCTTTGCGCGCCCATTGATCTCCCTCTCGCTGCAAGGCGCTTTCGAGAACGTCGGCAACGCCCAAGGGAGCGACGTGCTGAATGGCTTCCAGCAGCGCGTCCAGCCCGTAGTCGGGTGGGTTCAGCCCGTCGCCGGGCCTCGTGAAGTCTAACGGCACAAACCGCGGCGTGGGTCCGAGTAGGCTCGCAACCAAGGCTCGCTGGTGGGCGAGCGGGCGGACCACGCGATCGGTGGTGCCGGCGACCGGTCGACCCTCGGCGTCGAACGCATACGTTGCAGGATGTTGCGATCCCGGTTCGTACAACTCGTGCAGGCACGTCTGGCAGATGATGATCGGCCACCCGGGATGTCGGCGGCGGATTGCGCCAAGCACGTCGAGCAACTCGCGCTGCTGCGGATCGCCGGCCCGCATGGTCGCCAACACCAGATGGGCTGCCTGCTCTGCGACCTGCATGTCCTCGGTCGCATCGTAGCCGGCTTCGCCTAGTCCCCGAGTGTCCAAAAACCGTACGACGGCCATTTCGGAAGGAAAGGCATAAATGCGGGCCGTACGCGTGCAAGCCTGGAAGCCGCTACCGACAAACGCGCCGGCATCGCCGGTGATCGTCGCCACAATAGACGTTTTGCCGGACTGAACTTTGCCCAGCAGCCACACCACAGGTACGAGCTTGTCAGCGACGTTCGGAAATCCCGGAACGATGGTTGAAGATGCCGTCTCGCTCATATCACATTCGCCATCCTGTTCGGTCCGAGCAGCGGTCCGCATCATCCGACGTCGAGCGGCTTGCCGTCCCCCTCAGGTGCGCAGATTGAGATTAGCATATTGCCGTTCCGTCATTCCATACGTCCACGCGACGGCCTCTCGAGCGGTGCGGACGTGGGGCGGAACCTGCAGAAAATAATGTCTCCAGCTGCCATCGGGCTCGGGTGTGCCATTGATCACCTCGACGGCGGCCCATGTATCATCGCCCAAACCGCGCCAATGACGCCGCCAGAGCTTGCCCGTGTCGTCGGTTGACACGCACAGCGCGCCGCCCCGGGCGATGAAAACCTCAGGCGTCAGGATTTCGATCATGCACCGCTTAATCCAAGGGTTGGGTTGCCGATCGATGGCCAGGACGTTGACGCTCTCGGGTTGCTCGATGATCCACGACGGGATCAGCACACCCTTCCAGGCGTAGACCGACCAGCCGTCATCATATTTCAACGCCGGTCCGGATTTGCCGTGCAGCCGGCCGACATCGTCCGTGGCGAGCGTGGTCGGATGAGACGAGGCCCAGCAGACGCCGCGATGCGGGATCAACCAACCCACGTAACGCGGCAAATCCCAGAGCGGCTTCAGGCGCGCGCCAGCCTCGAAACCGCAATGATCGTGACAGAAGCGATAGGCGTTGAGCCTGAAACTGGCTGCGTCGAACGTGCTCCACCCATTTTCGAGCAAACTTGGCACCGTCTGCTGCTTGCGCAGGCGCCGTCGCAAAGACCGCCACAGCCCAATGCGGATCGAAGACACCTGGTCAAGCACCACGTCTGTTAATGCGGCGCTTGTGGCGCTGGAGCGCTCGACATGCAGCGCCTTGAACACCGCGTCGCGGATCGAGGACGAGATTGTCAAGGGGAGTTGCCGATGGGTCAACTGCACGGGATCGCGCAATAACCTCTGAGTTTCGTTGGGCCCAACACTCTCGGCGTCAAACGACAAAAGCCAATCCCGAGCCATCGACACAGGCCCGTCGAGCCACACGATCCGATGTGGAGGTGGCAATCCCGCGGCCTCATAGACCCGCCCGATCGCTTGGGCCCCCAAATTTGGATCGCGAGCAAATTGCGAGACCATCGCCCAATCGGGTCGATAATCTCGCAGTCTTGCCTCCGCCTCTGGCGAAAGCTGGTCCATGTCAATCAGCTACCAAGCGTACGTCACGAGGCTGCATTTCCCGCTGACGGCGCACTCGATATGTGCCGCGGGGGAGGGTGATCGGCGCATGCTCCTGATGCTCGACGCGAGCGGCAGGGCCTTCGACTTTCACGTGACCGATGTACAGATCGGACGGCATGTCTCGCGCCAAGCCATCGTCGCGGAAGAACAGCACATTGTCGCGAACGACGTGACGATGGCCTGTCAGCTCGCCTTCAGCCAACACAAACACACCGTCATGCTCGCAGCCTAGCCGGGTTCCCGATGGTTCGATATTCCCGACTTCTTCGAGTAACAGATCACCCTGGGCGAAGAGTTTTGACATCGCAGTCTCCTTGGATGCGACAGGAACTACCTGCACGAGGTTTTAACCTTCGAGAGTCAACCTGAGTTCCTTGGTCGGACGGTCATTAAAAGTCGCCGCGCCGTGAGGTTCAGACGCCCGCGTCCCTGCGGCCCCTCACCGGGCAAGCAAGCCGAACATGAACGTCGTCCATGAAGGCACGATGCATCGACGAGCGGCACGCAGGAACGCCCAGAAGCGGCCGTCCCCGCCCTCCGTCGACGCCGCTAGCCACCCTTCAGCGACGCGCAAAGCTGCCGATCAGAGACAGCACGAATAGTACGATGAACACCCAGAACAGGATCCGGGCTCCATCCATTGCCACACCGGCAACGCCGCCGAACCCGACTGCGGCAGCGATTAAGGCAATGACGAGAAAAACGATAGCGTAATGAAGTAGATTGCCCACGGTGATCTCCGGTTGACTTAACATCAAGCTGTCGGCCATCGCTTGGAGAGCAACGGTGCTCTCATGCACGTGACATTTGAACGCAGTCCGCCCTTGCTGGTTCCAGCAAGAGC
>JBKJYG010000322.1:0-8837 GCA_046715905.1 Hyphomicrobiaceae bacterium
GATCGTAGTCATACGACGTCATCGATCATTCCCCGCAGAAACTGTCGAGCTGTTGGCTGGCGCCGCTCACGAAGCCCCCTCGTCCATCCAATCGGCTTCGATGATGTCGACGCCGCCGGGACCCGCCAGCATCACGATATCGGCAATGCCTAGAAACAGACCGCTCGTGACCACACCGGGCACCAGCGCCAAGCCATCCTCGAACAACTCCGGGTCATCGATGCGCCCGAACGCACAATCGACGATGTAGTTGCCGTTGGCGGTGATGATCGGTTGCCGATCGGCGCCCAGTCGCATGGTGATACGACCCGCCAGCCCAGCATCGCGGGCGATCTCCTCGATCATTTTGCAGGTTGCGACCTGGCCAAATCGCACGATCTCGATCGGAAGCGGGAAGGCTCCCAACGTGTCCACGCGCTTTGACGCATCGGCGATGATCACCACGCGGCTCGATGCGGTGGCGACGATCTTTTCGCGCAACAGAGCGCCGCCGCCGCCCTTGATCAGCCGCAGCTCGGCATCGACCTCATCGGCGCCATCGACGGTCAGATCCAGCTCGGGCGTCGCGTCGAGCGTGGTCAGGGGAATGCCGAGGCCCGCCGCCTGCTCGCGCGTTGACTCGGACGTGGGAACACACACCACCCGCAAGCCTTCGGCCACGCGCCGGCCCAGCAGATCGACGAAGTGAGCCGCCGTCGAGCCCGTTCCAAGGCCAAGCCGCATGCCAGGCTTGACCAGGTCCATCGCGCACAAGGCGGCCTTGCGTTTGAGGTCGTCAGATGTCACCGGGGCTCCTCTTGGACCCTATCAAAGGCCGCCCATGAGCATGTACTTCAGCTCGACGAAGCCGTCGATGCCATGGCTCGAGCCTTCGCGGCCGATACCGGATTCCTTGATCCCGCCAAAGGGCGCAACCTCGGTCGAGATGATGCCCTCGTTGATGCCGACGATGCCGTACTCGAGCGCTTCCGCAACCCTCCAGACGCGGCCGATGTCGCGGGCGTAGAAGTAGCAGGCAAGGCCAAACTCCGTGTCGTTGGCCATGCGGATCGCCTCCTCTTCCGTCTTGAAGCGGAATACGGGCGCCACGGGGCCAAATGTCTCCTCGCGCGCGCACTTCATCTCAGAGGTGACGTTGGCCAGCACGGTCGGCTCGAAGAACGTGCCGCCCAGCGTGTGCCGCTTGCCGCCGGTGACGATCGTGGCGCCTTTGGCGAGCGCGTCCGCGATGTGCTCCTCCACCTTCTCGATGGCGGCGGCGTTGATGAGGGGGCCGAGTGTGACGCCCGTCTCCCGCCCATCTCCGACCTTCATGGCGGCAGCCGCCGTGGCGAGCTTGTCGATGAACCGGTCGTAAACGGCATCCTGCACGAGCACCCTGTTGGCGCAGACGCACGTCTGGCCGGCGTTGCGGTACTTGGAGGCCATCGCGCCCTCGACGGCTTTATCGATATCGGCATCGTCGAAGACGATGAACGGCGCGTTGCCGCCGAGCTCCAGCTCGACCTTTTTCACGGTCGATGCCGCCTGCTGCATCAGGATCTTGCCAACCTCGGTCGAACCCGTGAACGTGATGCCGCGCACTTTGGAGCTCGTCGTCAGCTCCTTGCCGATTTCGGCCGACTTGCCCGTGATGACGTTGAAGACGCCCGCGGGCACGCCGGCCTGCCGCGCCAGCTCGGCCAGCGCCAAGGCCGTTAGCGGCGTTTCGGTGGCCGGCTTGCAAACCACCGTGCAGCCCACAGCCAAGGCCGGCGAAATCTTCCGAGTGATCATCGCATGCGGGAAGTTCCATGGCGTGATCGCGCCGATGACGCCCAACGCTTGCTTGATGACGATGATGCGGCTGCCGTGCTTGAACGTAGGAATGGTCTCGCCATTGATGCGCTTGGCTTCCTCGGCATAGAATTCCGTGAACGAGGCGCCGTACATGATCTCTCCCCGCGCCTCCGCCAGCGGCTTGCCTTGCTCGGAGGTCAGGATGAACGCCAGCTCGTCGGCGTGCGCGACTTGAAGGTCGAACCAGCGGCGCATGATCGCCGAGCGCTCCTTCGCCAGCATCCGGCTCCAGGTCTGGAATGCTTTCTCGGCCGCATCGATCGCCTCACGCGTCTCCTTGGCACCGAAACGGGGCACCTTGGCGATCTCCTCGCCGGTCGCCGGATTCGTGACCGCGATCTCGGGGGTGCCGACCCATGCGCCATTGACGAAGCACTGAGTTTTCAGCAGCGACGACATCTTCTTGTCCATCAGAACCTCCGCTCGTATGAGTTGGGTGAGTGTCGGGCGATTGAGCGCTGATCCAAGCCGCAAGGCGCGGGGCCAGCCCAATTTCTGCTGCTAGTGGTAGGCCCGGCCGTTGGGCTTAGCAAGGTTTGCGCACGCGATCGTGGCTCGAGCCAGGGCCTCACGATAGGCTCCTGCCAATGCCGGAACAAAATCCGAGGGGAAAGCCATGAGGGGCCTCACCGTCGTGTTCGATCTCGATGGAACCTTGATCGAGACCGCGCCCGACCTGCTGCATGCCGCCAACCATGCGCTCAATCGGATCGGCGTGGCGCCGGTCGCCATGGCCCAGATCCGCCCGTTCATCAGCCTGGGCGCCCGCGCCATGATCATCGAGGGCCTTCGCCTCGGCGGGCACGTTTTGTCGGCCGCTGAGATCGACGAGCTTTGGGGCTACTTCGTCGCCTATTACGCCGACAACATCGCCGTTGAAAGCCACGCCTATCCGGGCCTCGAGAACGCGCTGACGGGGTTGTCCCAGGCTGGCGCCACGCTGGCCGTGTGCACCAATAAGCAGGAGCGGCTGTCGCGGCAGCTTCTCGACACGCTGGGCCTCGGCGCGAGGTTTGCCGCACTCGCGGGGCGGGACACCTTTGCCGTCTGCAAACCCCACCCCGATCATCTGCTGGGCACCATCCGGCTGGCGGGCGGGGACCGTCACCGGGCCATCATGATCGGCGACAGCGATACGGACATCAAGACAGCGCGCGCAGCGGGCATTCCTGTGATCGCCGTGCCTTTCGGCTATACCGATATCCCCGTGCAGGATCTCGCACCCGATCGCATCGTCGACCACTATGACGACCTGGAAGCCGCGATCCGGGCCCTACTGCCGCGCTGAGCCGGCCGCTTCTGCGAGATCGGCGGCGAATGCGTCGACGGTCTCGGGCGCGGTATCCCACGCGCACATCAGCCGGCATCCGCCAGCACCGATGAAGGTGTAGAACCGCCAGCCGCGCTGGCGCAGCCGTGCCTGCACGTCAACGGGTATCTCGGCGAACACCGCGTTGGCTTCGACCGGGTACATCAGGGCCACGCCCGGCAGATTCTGGATGCGA
Organism: Hyphomicrobiaceae bacterium; assembly: GCA_046715905.1. GTDB lineage: Bacteria > Pseudomonadota > Alphaproteobacteria > Rhizobiales > Hyphomicrobiaceae. The sequence goes on from JBKJYG010000322.1 coordinate 3,345, forward strand.
TCGGACAACCGCTGCGCCATGGCGTTGGCATGACGGGCATTCCGCAGCCACACGTCATTGTCGAGCAGTCCGAGCCAGGGTGCCGAGACGAAGCGCATCTTGGAGGCCAGTTGGCCGGCCTGCTTCACCCGCCATGCGAAATCCTCGGCAAGCGGGCGTTGGAAGAAGATCACTGCCTCTCCGACCGCCAAGCCGTTCTTCGTGCCGCCGAAGCACAACACGTCGACACCGGCTCGCCACGTGATCTCTGAGGGATGACAGCCCAGATGCGCCACGGCGTTGGCAAATCGCGCCCCATCCATGTGCACCTTGAGACCCCGGCGCTTGGCGATCGCGGCCACCGCGCGAAGTTCCGCGATGCTGTAGACGGTGCCGACCTCGGTCGATTGAGTGATCGAAACAGCCTTGGGTTTGGGGAAATGCATATCGGAGCGCTTGATCGCGAGTTGCTCGATGGCATCCGGGGTCAGCTTGCCTAGCGCCCCTTCCGCCGTCAGGAGCTTCGACCCGTTGGAGAAGAACTCGGGCGCACCGCACTCGTCGGTCTCGACGTGCGCCACCTCGTGACAGATGACCGAATGATAGGACTGGCACAGCGACGCCAGCGCCAGGGAATTGGCCGCGGTCCCGTTGAAGACGAAATAGACCTCGCAATCGGTCTGGAACAGCTCGCGAAAACGATCACACACCTCGAGCGTCCAGCGGTCGTCGCCATAGGATAGCTCGTGGCCCGTGGTATTGGCGCGCTCGGCGGCCGCGTGCGCTTCCGGGCAGATCCCAGCGTTATTGTCCGAAGCGAAATGCTGCAACGCCATCTCCCATCCCATGCCGAGGGGTGTACCGACAGTCTCAGTCGGCGATCAATGCCCTTCCCAAGATGCCGGGACGGCTATCACGCTCAGCCGCTTTCCGACAATGGGAGGTTTTCTGGATAGGCTTTGATCGGCCAAATACGCCGGAATACGGCGACCAGAGCCGGCAGGAACACGAGATCGCCGATCAGCGATGCCATGAGCGCGATGCCGCAGACGGCGCCAAACAAGCGCAGCGATGGCAGATCCGAGAAAACGGTCACGCCGAGGCCAAAGGCCAGCACGACCGTGGTCAGGATAATGGCCGGACCGACGAGAACACGGGCGCGCCGGATGGCCAGTGCAGGGTCTTCCCCCGCCCGTTCCTCACGCGTCAGCCGGTTGAGAAAGTGCAGCAGCGCATCGACGCCCAATCCGAAGATGATAATGAGGGCCACGACACTGGCGAACTCAATGCCCTGGTTAACGGCCCACAGGATGGCCCCGGTCGCGACCACGGGAAACAGGCCCGGCAGCAGACTGATCACAGCGCTGGCCACCGACCGGAACGCCAGTCCAATGAGCACGGCGACCGCCAGCACGGCCAGCGGCAGGCTCTCGTTCAACTGCCGGATCATGCCGGAGCTTGAACGGGCCGCAATGGCGGGTAGTCCCGTGACCGAGATCTCGAAGCCCGGTGATGTTTGGCGCACCGTATCAAGCGCCTGGTCGAGCCCCCGCACGAGCGGCAGGATCTGGCTCGCGTCCACATCCGGCAGCCGCGCCGTGACGAGCACGGCATCCTGCTTTTCGGCGATGAACCGCCGGACTAGATGCTCGGGCAGGATTTTGACGTAGCGCTCGATCGATGAGATTTGCGTGTCGCCACCTTCGGCGAGCCACCGTCGAAGGCTGTCGAGCGACCACACGTTGCCCAAGCCGGCCTGCGTTTCCAGGATCTTGTGCACGGATGCGATGACATCGAGCACTTTGGGATCGTAGAGGGAGCGGCCATCCTTCCACTCGATCATCACGTGCGCGGGATTAGCGCCGGTCAGCTTCTGGTCGAGCCGGCTCGTGGCCTTCAAGGCCTGCTCGCGATCGGGAACCTGATCGGCGAGCCGGTAGCGCGGCTGCAGGTGCAGGTGAGCCCAGGTCAGAACCCCGAACAATACGAGCCCCACGCCGGAGACGAGAAAAGGGCGCGCCACCACCGTATCAACGATGCGCCCGACCAAGCGGCCGAGGCCATCCATGGCCCGATCCGACGGCACACGATCCCGGCTCAGAGAGCCGTCGTCGGGGATGAGCAGCAAGGCAATCAGCGGCAGCACGCCGATGACCGCAAAATAGGACACGAAAGTCGCCAGCGCTCCCGCCAGCCCGAAGTTCTTGATCAGCCCGGAATCCGACATCAGCAACGCCACGAACGAGACAAGCGCCGTCGCATGCGCCAGGACGCAGGCCGGCCCCACGACCCGCACCGAGAAGGCCAGCGCTTCCGTCTTGCTCTGGCCGTTGCGAAGTCGGTCGCGAATGGCGCACGTCATCTGCATGCTGTCGGCAAAGCCCATCACCATGACGAGTGGCGTCATGACGTTGAGAAACAGGTTCATTTTGAAGCCGAGCCAGCCAAGCAAGCCCAGCGACCAGACCACGGCAATGACCGGCGGCACGGCCGCTACCAGCATCAACGAGGGCCGGCGGAAGAAAATGAGGGCGATCCCGGCCCCAAACATCAGGCCAAGCCCGTTGTAGACGAGTTGATCACGCTCAACGGCATTGCGGATTTCGAGTTGCATCACCGGCGCGCCCGTGAGCTGCACCCGCAGCCCCGATCCTTCGAGAGCATTCTGCGCCGTATCCTTGATGCCGCCGATCACGGCCTTGGCTCCCGTCTGGGCAACCGCCGTGCGATCGAGCGAGATCACGACCAGCACCAGCGAGGCGTCGGGGGACAGGAATTTCCCGGCCACGATTTCGTTGGCCTTGAGACGCGCAATCATCCGATCGTAAGCCTCGCCTTCCGGCAAGACATCGGGGACAACAGGGGCGGCGTACCCATTGGCATCGGGCTTGTCGCGCGCCGAGAGCATCGACACCAGCCCGTTGACGCCATCGGCCAACTGCAAATCGATGATGGCCCGCCGCACGGCGTCCAGCCGGTCGCGTTGCAGGACGTCCTCGCCTTCGATCACAACCAGGACGTCGAATTCGCTGGAGGGGAACAATCGATCGATCGCCTCGTACTTCCGGAATTCGGGGGTGTTGGTCCGGAACAACTCCGACAAAGAGTCGTCGACCTTCAAACGGGCGATGCCGAGGCCCGCGACCAGCGAGACGATGGCGACCAGGCAAGCGAAGATCAACGGCCGGCGGAGTGAGGCGAGGCCAAGCCGCTCCAACCCGAACGTAACAGCCATCGGCCGCTCCGGCGCGCCTTGATGGGGCATCGTCCCAAACCACTCCCTCGATCCCTACTCGACGCACGAGACTGCTTGACGTATGAGGGCGCAGCAACGTGACATGTGCGCCGGAGACGCTGCGAATGGCCGACAAGCTGCTCGATACGCAAGGCCTGAATTGCCCGCTTCCGATTCTCAAGGTTAAAAAAGCCATTCAGGACGTGCCGCCCGGCGGCACGTTGGAGGTGCTGGCCACCGATCCGGGTTCCGTCGGCGATTTCACGGCGTTTTGCCGGCAGAGCCGCAACGAGCTCGTCGAGCAGTCCGAAACGGAGGGAGTGTTCCGGTTCCTCATCCGCCGGCGGTCTTAGAGACGTCCGAACACACCGGGAACCCACTTACGCTCGCAGCGTTGATCTCGAATCCGTGAACGCAAGCGTAGGATTGAATCATGGTCCCTGTACCTATTCGCGACTGGAGCGACGCGCTCATGACGTCGGTAACGCAGGCCATGGCCCTGTTGCTGGCGGCTATTCCAAAGCTGATCGGCTTTGTGATCATTCTGGTCGTCGGATGGATGATCGCGTCATTGGCCGAAAAAGCCATCGCAGCGCTCTTGCGCGCCGTGCGGTTCGATGAACTGGGCCGCAGATCCGGATTTGCTGGCTTCGTCCAGAGTACGGGCGTGGAGACGGACGCGTCCGGCTTCATCGCGCTGTTGACCAAGTGGTTCATTCGCCTCATTGCGCTGGTGGTTGCGTTCGACGCGCTGGGCTTGCCGGCAGTGTCTGATGTACTGCGCCAGTTGCTGCTCTGGTTGCCGAATTTGGTCGTAGCCCTGGTCGTATTGGTGCTGGGTGGCCTCGCGGCCAACGCGCTATCGAGCATCGTGCGCGGCGCGACATCACGCGCTGGCGTGGGCAATCCTGACCTGCTCGCCGGCATCGCCAGCGTGGCCGTGTGGGGCTTCGCAATCGTCATCGCGGTCAATCAGATCGGCATCGCCAGCACACTCATCAATACGCTGTTCATGGGCTTTGTTGGGGCCCTCGCCCTGGCCGGCGGACTTGCCTTCGGCTTGGGCGGACGCGACACCGCGGCCCGCATTGTCGAGACCTGGTATCAGCAGGCACTGGCGGCCAAGCCGCAGATCGAACGCGCGGCGCCTCTGGTTAAAGACGAAGCGAAAACCCGAGCCGATCTCGCCACGCGCGGAAGAACACAGACCGGATCGTAATTGACATTAGTCGGCATTAAATAACGAGCCGGAATCTACTCTTGAAGGAACGCGGAGCCCCTCCTCACGGTTGAGTGATCATCGGCAACCTTGAGGAGGATTTCACATGTTCCGGATCGCTACAGCGGCGGTCGCCCTGATGTTAGGCATCGCTTCGGCACAGGCGCAGTCGACGACCACCCCTCCAGCCACTCCCGGATCGCCGGCACCCTCGGGCTCCGCGAGTTCAGGCCCTGGAAATAAAGCTGTCAATTCACCCAACACCACCGCCAATCCGGGTGCCCCGGTAGCCGGCGCCAACAGCTTTACTGAAGGTCAAGCCAAAGCGCGCATTGAAAGCCTCGGCTATTCAAACGTCACCGAGCTTCAGAAAGATGCCAATGGTATTTGGCGGGGAAAAGGCATGAAGGATGGCAAGTCGTCCAGTGTCAATCTCGACTTCCAAGGCAACGTCACAGCTCAGTAAGGAGTAAATCGATGGCAGTCGTCACTCATCTCTATGATAGCTACGAGGAAGCCCAGCGCGGCCTCGCGTCGTTGACATCCGCGGGTATTCCCGAGAGCGACATCAGCTTGGTCGCAAATAATTCGGATAACCGATATAGCCCAGCGGGAAAAACCGGCATGGCGAGCGGCACCGTCGATCGCGACCGCGACGGCGTTGACGATCGTGTCGAAGGTGCGGGAACAGGTGCGGGCGTCGGTGCAGCCGTCGGCGGCACGGCTGGCCTTCTCGCCGGTCTCGGAATGCTGGCTATTCCCGGCGTGGGTCCAGTCGTTGCGGCGGGCTGGCTCGCAGCGACAGCGCTCGGCGCCGCGGTCGGCGGCACTACGGGCGGCATCATCGGCGCGCTCACGCAATCGGGCGTACCGGAAGAAGATGCCCACATCTATGCGGAAGGCGTTCGCCGCGGCGGCACGTTGCTGACGGCTCGAGTCCCGGATAGCGACAAGGCACGCGTTGAATCGTTGCTGTCCACCTCCGCGGTCGACGTGCGGCGCCGCGCTGACGCCTATCGTCAGTCCGGCTGGAACAAATTCGACGAGAGTTCCAAGCCCT
>JBKJYG010000323.1:0-4695 GCA_046715905.1 Hyphomicrobiaceae bacterium
ACCTAAACTCGAGCTCTGTTGCGACCAGGATTGTCAGGTGCCGTTCAGGTTGAGGTCTCAATATGCCTTATTCCCGCCCCTCGACGCCTATTTCGGTTGAGCTGGCAGCCTTTCTGCCAAGCAGTTGCACCGCAGCAGCTTCTTCGACTCCCGGATGCTTTCCTTTGGAGCCTTCGCATGACCGAGCTTTTTACTGCAGAGGGCCAGGCCAAGATGCTGCAGCTCGCTCGGGACTACAACGTTGTGTGGCTGCCCCTGGCGGGTGTCCTCGCGACGCTTCTGCTGTTGCGCTTGCGCAAGGGACGATCAGCCGCCGGGCAGGCGCTCACCAGTGACCGGCGGGACGGTGTCCTCAAGCGCGCCGTCGATGGATTGATTCTCGCCTTTGCAACGAACTGGCAACTGACATTGCTCGCCAGCACCGCGTTGGTGCTCTCTCTCGCTTCAGGCTGGACAACCTGGGACGGGATGCGGAACTTTACCGGCGAGCCGACCCTCTCGCTCATGATCACCTTCGGCATCCAAGGCGTGATGCTGATCATCGCCTGGCTCATTGGCGAGAGCTTCGCGTCAGGCATGAACCAGCGCAATACCGTCGAGCGGGCGCGATCGACCGGCCAGTGGCTTGCCGGCATGATCGTCGGCTGGATCTGCGCGGCAGCGCTTTTGACCTTGATTGCGAATGCGTTCGGCGCCTTCGACGAGAGAGCCGCGTCATCAACGGAGTCGGTTTGGTCAACCTTCGCCGATCGTGCGCTCTACGTTGCGGCGGGGCTGCTGATCATCGCCACGCTCGTGCTCAACAAGTCGAGCGATATCGCCCAGCCGTACGTGCAATCGAGCCGCATTCTGGCCAAAAACGCTGTGCTGTGGGTGATGTTTCTCCTCTGCGCCGCAACCAGCGTCTTCTTCTCGTTCGATTCACTGTTTACCTCGATATTCCCCCAGTCCGAACGTCAGCGCGCCGCCTACATCCGCGCCGTCAATCAGGTGGCCGGCGTGGTCGCCGACATCGGAGCCACGACGCAGCGGCGACAGGCCGAGGAGGCGGACCGACTGTTTCAGAGCGAGGGCTGGAAAGGTTACGAACGCAACCTGATCGAGCTTTCCAAGGCCAGTCAGGGCGCCGAGAAGCTCATTGAGGACTACTTTGTCCAACAGATGGAACAGAGACGGCGGGCCATTGCCGAGCAGCAGGAGCGGATTGCAACCTCCCAAGGCGGACAAGCCGGGCTGGGGGCAAAGAAGATCGGGCAGATGGATGAGCTGTCACGGTTGAAGGCCGAACGTCCCGCGCTGGCCAGCGAGCTCGCGGAGAAGAAGTCCGAGCTGGAAGCGCGGGCACGTGGACTTGATGGCAAGCGCGTGGAAGCCATGGCCGAGGAGCGCGGCGCCGAGGGCACGCTGAAGGTCGGCCGCGGACCGCAGTATCGAGAACGTGTTACCGAACTGGCTCGGCTCAACGATGCCTACAAAATCCAGGAAGAGCGGGTCCGCGATGCACAGAAGCGTCTGACCGTTGTGGATACGCGCGTTGCCCAGATCGAACGCGAGCTAGCCATCATTGATGGAGACATGGGACGGCTCAAGGGTGAGGCGCAGACGGCGGAAAGCCGAATCCAAGCGTCCGAGCAGAGCACCACGGGTGAGAGCAGTGCACGGGTCGACCCGGCGCGAGTCAGGGCGGCTTTTGAAAGCGCACGCGGCGAATTTCGGCAAAACCCGACCGTAGAGCGGCTTGCGGCCCTTTCGGCTCAATGTACCCAACTCTACTCCGCGCTCTCCACCACTCCGGCAACCAAGGAGCGGGTCCGCTCGATCGACTGCGATCCCAAGCCGGCGGCAGAGATGGCCGGTCGTGTCTTCGCGCTCAACTCCGGTCTTGACGCTTTTGCGCGCAACTGTGCTGGCGGCGACAAGCTCCCCGAAGCCGGCGGCACCGACGCCCTGCTCTCGTTTGGTCGGCACTGCCTCCAGGACAGCGGGCTACCGAGCAAAGACACGAGCGCGATGGCCGCGAAATTCTCGGGCATCGATCTCAATCGGGACGACAAGGCGCACCGCTTCGTCGTGACCTGGAACGCCTTCCAGGACGGCAACCGGTTGGCCTATCTGGCGCTGGCCATCGCCATCGCCATCGACAGCCTCGTCTTCATGTCTGGGTTGTTCGGAGCCAATGCGGTCCGCTCGCCCCTGACCGATCTTGAGGGACGGACCAATCTGACCGCGGATCAACTCGAGGGCGCGATCGATGCGACCCTCAAAACGACGCCGGATCCGAAAGCCACGCTGTCCGCATTGTTACGCGCCATGCATCCGGTGCACGATGTCGAGGGTTTCACATCCGCCATTGTTCTTGATCCACGCGATCCACACATCGACGATATGCGTTCCGTTTTGGTTGCGGGAAGCACGATCGGCGCCGTTCGCCGGTCAGGCGACACCGATCACCAGCGCCAGTATCTCGTTTCGACAGGATTGGCCCGCTATTTCGCCGTGGCACAGCGCAAGCCCTGGCCGGTTCGCCAGCAGGAGGCGCAGCTTAAGGATCTCGTCAACGTCATCGGTGTAGCCTTGTTGCCCAACACGCAGGCTGCGGCCGAGCACGTGCTTTCCGAACTCGTGCCTGTTACCCATCAGCCTGGCTTTGCCGCGGGAGTCGATCTCGACGGCCTCAAGGAAGCAAGGCATCGACCTCTGATCAGCTCCGTCATCGGGGCGGGCTCGACAGTGTCCGGCGCTATCTTGCGTCAAAAGGACGACGGCTGGTATTTTGTCAGCAGCGATGTCTACAAAACGCTGCTGATGATGCGGGCCGGCGCGATTGCGGCGTTTCATCCCGGCGCCATTGCGATCCGCCAGAGGCCCGATGCTCCGGCACTGTCTCGTGGCCCGGTCCTGGCCCAGATCGCGCCCCCGCTGCGTGAGGTCCCGAATGCATCGGAGGCCATCACTCCAGAGTCGGCGTTGGCGCAGGCCATCCGGAGCGATCTTATCGAACTTGGCGGTTTGCACCAATGGAGTGCGGGGGATCTGAAGGTCGCTCGCAACTTGGGTGATGAGTCCGAGCCCGCGACAGCCATCAAGAGATTGGCAGGGCGGGCACCCCGGCTGGCAAAACTTGTCTCGGATACGATCGAAGATAACCGGACAGCGTTGCGCGCAGCCGCCCAGCATTTGCGTGCATACAACGGCGGGGATCAAATCTATTTCGAAACCCTGTCGAGCGTTGAAGAGGAGCTCGAGCACCTGCTACCCGTGCTGATGCTGTCTCTCGACGGGCCATACCACGACATTCTGGCCCATTTGATCAGCCAATTGGAGCCGCAGGACGGTGAGGGTGCCCTCTCCTCCGCCGATCGGCTGATCCTCGTACGCGCCAAGCAGCAGATGCAAGCCCTGCGCGAGGTGTCTGGCCAACATCCAGAACGGCTGCTTCGCGTCGCTCGGATCATCGAGCAGTATGACGAGCGCAGCGCGCACGGCTTGGCCAGTCATTCCGCGCTCGACCGACCCAGCAAGCGGCATCTCAACTGAGCTTGAGATGTTTTGGCCGCAGGCCGCATCTACCTTCGGGGCGACCTGAGCGCTCGCCAATTCCCCGCAAACTGTCTGCATAAGCCGCGACCGCGGCGATCATTGACGATAGTGGCATGCGAGATTAGCGTTCATCGTCAGCTCACGAGACGGCTGGCGGGGCAATCTGTGGGTGTAACGCTATGAGACGGAAAACTCTCATCGCAATGATCGTTGCGAGCGCGAGCCTTGGCGGTTGCGACTATGTTCCTGACTTCGTCAAGCCGCTGATCAAGAGCCCGCTTACGCTCAAGGATATCACCGCCGGCTCGTTCACGGGGCAGCTTAAGGTTCTGTTCGTCGAGCCCAAAAACGCGACTGACCGCAGCATTCAACTGCTGGAGCCGTTTGGCTATAAGGATCGTAACGGCGTCGAATGGCTCGTTCCGGCAGGCTACGTTTCGGATGGCGCATCGATCCCCTGGGAGCTTTGGTCCTTCATCGGCGGGCCGTTCGATGGTCCCTATCGTGATGCAGCGATTATTCACGACTACTTCTGCGAGAAACGCGATCGAACATGGCAGGATGTGCATGCCATGTTCCTCGAGGCAGCGCTGAAACGCGGCGTGCCAGAGACGACGGCGCAGACCATGTATGCCGGTGTTCTCTACGGCGGGCCTCGCTGGGATGCACCCAAGAGTTTGACCAAAGCCCAATTCATTCCCATCCAAGCTCAGCCCGGAAAACCGTCGATCGAGCCGGGCTTGACGCAGCGCGGCCCCACCGCATCTGAAAAGGCGGAATTTGAGGAGCTGAAGCGCTGGATTGAGCAGACCAAGCCTTCGCCCGAGCAAATCAAGCAACGGGTCGAGCAGATGAGAGCTGCGAAGGGCATGCCATCCAAGTAGTCAGTCGTTAGCTGCGATCCGGCGGCCTTGAATATATCACCCGCCAGGGCGCCAGATCCCACTCAGCTCCCCGTGCCGCCGCCGGGCTTGAGCCCGGCGCTGCGGTCGCCATTAAGCCAGCCTGGCATACGCAACAGCGGCCCGATCCCTCCTCACAAATGTTTGATTACGAGCCGGTCAGTTTTCTATTTACGCATGATCGAACATCGTTTAATTATTAGGGCATCGGCGAGCCCGAACGTATCCAGCGAGCTTGATGACAGAGCTCAAT
>JBKJYG010000324.1:0-3452 GCA_046715905.1 Hyphomicrobiaceae bacterium
GGCAAGAGCCGCTCGTCGTTGCGGCGGCGGCACCGTCGGCCCTGCGACGGCTTGGACGCACCCTGCGCACGTTCGCCATCCGTTCGCCGCTCTCCGCCTTCTGGGGAGTGATCGCCGGCTTGATCCTCCTCATGGCCCTGACCGCGCCTTTGCTGGCACCCTATGAGCCGCTGAGGTCGAATTTCGCGCGCATGACGAAACCTCCAGACGGGCAGAATTACTTCGGCACCGATCAGATCGGGCGCGATACGCTGAGCCGGGTGATCCACGGCAGCCGCACGTCGTTGACGGTCGCCTTGGCCGCGGTGCTGCTGGGAACGACGTTCGGCGCGTTCTGGGGACTGGCCAGTGGCTTTCTCGGCGGCCGCTTCGACATCATCAGCCAGCGCATCTTGGAATTCATGCAATCGTTTCCCGATCTCATCCTGGCGATGGCCATCGCCATGGCGCTCGGAGCCGGTACAGGAACCGTGATCATCGCCATTGCCATTACCCGCATCCCGTTCGGCGGGCGCGTGATCCGGTCGGTGGTGCTGTCGCTGAAGGAAATGCAGTACGTCGAGGCCGCGCGGGGTCTGGGGGCCTCCAACATGCGGCTGATGCTGCGTCACATTCTTCCGCAATGCGTGGCGCCGTACCTCATTCTCGCCAGCACGCACCTGGGCGTCGCCATCGTCATCGAGGCGTCGCTGGGATTTCTGGGCGTCGGCATTCCGCCCCCCACGCCAACTTGGGGCAACATGCTGTCGGATGCGCTGAACTCGGGGCTCGTGCCGCCGTGGTGGCTGGTGCTGTTCCCGGGCCTCGCCATTACCATCACCGTGCTGGCCTTTAACCTGCTGGGCGACGGCATCCGCGACATGCTCGATCCGAGACTGCGCGGCTCGGTCTGAGTTCACGCCGACGCGGGCTTCTCCAGCGGCAGCTTGGCGCCCCCGTCATGCAAATGGCAGGCGGCCCAGTGCCCGGGCAGCAGCTCGCGGAGGGCTGGGACCTCGACCCGGCAGCGCGCGTGCACATAGGGGCAACGGGTGTTGAAATGGCACCCTGGCGGCGGATTGATCGGGCTTGGCACGTCGCCCTTGATAATGAGACGCTTGCGGTCTCGCGCCCTGGATCGCGGAATGGGCACGGCCGCCAGCAGCGCTTCCGTATAGGGATGCAGCGGCGTCTCGAACAGGCTCGTCTTGTCGGTCATCTCGACGATGCGCCCCAGGTACATCACGGCCACGCGATGACTGATGTGCTCGACGACGGCGAGATCGTGCGCCACGAACAGGTAGGACAGTTTCAGCTCATCCTGCAGATCCATCAATAGATTGATGATCTGCGCCTGGATAGAGACGTCCAGGGCCGACACCGGCTCGTCGCCGACGATCAGCTCCGGGCTCAAGGCCAGCGCGCGCGCGATGCCGATCCGCTGCCGCTGGCCACCGGAAAACTCGTGCGGATAGGCGTGCCTCAGCTCGGGCCGCAGGCCGACGCGCGCAAACAACGCCGCGACGCGCTCCTGCCGCTCCGGATCCGTGCCGACACTGTGAATGATGAGAGGCTCGCCCACGATCTCCCCGGCCGTCATGCGCGGATTGAGAGAGGCATACGGATCCTGGTAGATCATCTGCATCTGACGCCGGTAGGGCAGCATGGCGCCGGCATCGATATGGGTGATCTCGCGGCCGTTGACGCGGATCGTGCCGGCCGTGGGTTCGATGAGCTTGAGCAGTGTTCGCCCGACGGTGGACTTCCCGCACCCGCTTTCCCCGACGAGGCCCAGCGTCTCGCCGCGTGCCACGTGGAAGGACACGCCGTCGACCGCATAGACCTGCCCGGCCACGCGCGAGAACAGTCCCTTGTGGATCGGGAAATGTTTCTTCAGCCCTTCAACTTCGAGCAGCGGCGCGGCCGGCGGCGCCCGCTCGGCCGCCAGCCGGGCGGTCTCGATGGTCAGACTGGCACTCATGCCCGGTCTCCGAGCACGCGCTCGGCGTGCCAGCAGGCGATCCAATGGCTGGGCCGATGCTCGACGAGGCTGGGCGCAGCCGCGGTGCATTGGCTGGTGGCGAAGCTGCAGCGGGCGGCAAAGGCGCATCCCGTGCGCTGCCCGATCAGCGAGGGAACCATGCCCTTGATCTCGTCCAACCGCGGTCTAAGGGTGGTCCGGCTTGCGGCTTTGTCCAGATGCGGAATGGAGCCGAGCAGTCCCTTGGTATAGGGGTGGCCTGGCTCGTCGAACAGATCATCGACGGCCGCCTCCTCCACCTTGCGCCCGGCATACATCACCACGACGCGGTCGGCGTTTTCGGCCACCACACCCATGTCATGCGTGATGAGGATCATGGCCGTGCCGAACGTGGCGCGCAGCTCGCGCATGAGATCGAGAATTTGCGCCTGGATCGTCACGTCGAGGGCCGTCGTGGGCTCGTCGGCAATCAGCACGCTGGGATTGCACGAGAGCGCCATGGCGATCATCACGCGCTGGCGCATGCCTCCCGACATCTGATGCGGATAGGCGTGCGCCCGGCGCTCGGGTTCGGGAATATAGACGCGCCGCAGCATCTCGACGGCTTTGTCCCAGGCGTCGCGTCGCGAAAGGCCCTCGTGCAGCGCGATGGCCTCGCTGATCTGTCGGCCAACAGGAAACAGCGGGTTCAGCGACGTCATCGGCTCCTGGAAGATCATCGAGATATCGTTGCCGCGCAGCGCTTCCATTGCCGGCTCCGGCAGCTCCAGAAGATTGCGCCCCTCGAAGCGGACTTGACCGCCGACAACCCGCCCCGGTGGCGAGGCGACGAGGCGCAAGATCGAAAGCGCCGTGACGCTCTTTCCGCAGCCCGACTCGCCCACCACGCCCAGCGTCTCGCCCGGACGCACCGAATACGAAACACCATCGACGGCGCGCACGGTCCCAGCCGAGGTAAAAAAGTGGGTTTGCAGGTTGTCAATCTCGAGGATGGCGCTTGTCGCCGACGGAGCAGCCTTCAACGTCCCGGAGGAACCGCTGATTGCGGGAAGCGGGGCGTGGTTCAAGGCGTGACTCCTGCCAGTGCGATGTGTAGCTTGTGCTCCAATCAAATAAGCACGGCGGCGACCCGACTGTCATGCGCCGACCGCAAAAAACTGAAACCGGAGGAGAACCCCAATGAGTGACCAGGACCCAACACGCCGTCCCGTCAGCCGTCAGCCCTGGACTCGCCGCGACGTGCTCAAGGGGAGCGCTGCGGCCTTCGCCAGCACTTACGGTTTCATGCCCGGGCCAACCCTGGCTGCCATCCCCAACGACTATGACGGGTCGAAATTCCAGCTCAAGGCCGCGGAAGCCAATGCCAAGCGCGGTGGCGTGCTGCGCTACGGCATCACCAGCCGCCCGCCGCACTTCGATGTGCATCAATCGGGCACGATCAATAGTCTCGGTTCGCAAGGCTGCATGTTCGACAATTTGGTCAGGCGCGATC